>NZ_JAAHHU010000076.1:0-32067 GCF_010672095.1 Moorena sp. SIO3I6
GCTATTGACAGCTTATCTTGACGAGAGTTTTTTCTTTTAGCAGTCTGTGAAGCCTCAAACTTTGCCGATATAGCTTTGCCCGTTCCAGGAGGCGATCGCTATTATTTTGACTTTTCAGACATCCTCTTAGTAATGGGGCAGACAATCTGTTTCCCTTGATAGTGTTACAGCTGTTTCTGTGTAATCCAAGAGGAATGTCCAACTAATACTACCACACGGCGATGAATAACCATCGGATGCCAACCCATTTGTTCAAATAGGGGTTCAGATGGGTCAAACAAACGTAACCATCCCAGCGGTATCACTGAGTGTACGATTTATTCTTGGGAAGCGATCGCGCTTTAGGCGCGGCGCTGCCTGTTTAACTGATGTCCACAAAGCTAAGTGGGCAAAGCCTTTATAAAACTTGCCTATTGCCAAAGGCTGAGTCAAATTCACCATTGGTTGGGCTCGGACTAGAAACACCCCAACCCAATGATTATGTTCGAGAAACTGAACTTGCCTGTTGTAAAAACGCCTACAGTGTATTTTCTGGTTTTTCTAGAGGGAAACAACCCATCTGCTGGACAACCCACCCGCATCACTGGTACTTGTCCCATGTAATGATCACAAGCAATGGGGATTGGTTGCCCTAAGGCTACCATCAACAACGGGACATCTAGAAAGCCACGATGGTTGCTCACTACTACAACGGCAGATTTATGAGGAATGCGATCCTCATCGATATTGGAACATTTGTCTTCCCATTGCAGCAAGCAGCGCATCATAAACCTGTAGAGGAAGATGGTCAGACACCAGTTTCAGTCATCAATTTCTAATCTAAATTAACATTTCTTAACATTATTTTCAAATTCTATCTATTGACAGATGCCTTAAAGTAGAGATAATCAGGTGCAACACAACTAATGGTGATAGACTGCCAGTGACTACAAGTGTGTAGCTTGACACATTAGGCATTAAGCCAGTAGTAGAAAAAGCCTGTTAAATCTAAACTAGACTACTAACTTATGTTAATAATTAATTTTCCTTATAATCAAGTGACAGAAGGTGGCCTTGATTCCATTCCTTCAAGGGAGTGGGATAACTTATCGGCTGCTTATCATTACTCCTTACTCATAAGTAACAGACTAAGGAGTAATGACTCGAAACCCCACAACTAAAATAGGTGGAATGAGTTACAAGATAATAAACAATTTTGAGTAACGTCAACTAAAAAGTAGCGACAGATACTTTTTAGAAAAGGTTAAAACTTAAGTAAATCTGATTAGATAAATACTACATATAGTAACAACTAAAATTAATACTAGTAGCCATACACTAGGTTATAAATCACTTAAATAAGTTAAATCAGTTGGCTGGAGGGCGTTTTTAACACTCATATGATTCATACGAATACTACTAAAAATACATTTGCCATTACAACACCCCTTTACTATGTGAACGACTTACCCCATATCGGCAGTGCCTATACCACCATGGCATCTGATGCAGTAGCTCGTTTTCAACGGTTACAGGGCAAAGACGTACTGTTAATTACTGGTACAGATGAACATGGACAAAAAATTCAGCGGACTGCTGAAAATCAAGGGGTAGATCCTCAAGTACATTGCGACAAGATAGCTGCTGGATTTGATGTCCTCTGGCAAAAGCTCAATATCCAGTATGACCGTTTCAGCCGCACTACTGCTAACCGCCACCAAGCCATTGTCAAAGAATTTTTCATGCGGGTTTGGGATAAAAGTGACATTTATCTGAGTCAACAACAAGGGTGGTACTGTGTCTCCTGTGAGGAATTTAAAGAGCAACGGGAACTTCTACCTGGAAACCGCTGCTCGATTCACCCCAATCAAGAAGCGGAGTGGCGGGATGAGCAAAACTACTTTTTCCGGCTCTCTAAATACCAAAAACAGCTAGAAGAACTTTACCAACAGCGACCGGATTTTATCCAACCGGAAAGTCGCCGTAATGAAGTGTTGAGTTTTGTCAGTCAGGGACTACAGGATTTTTCGATTTCGCGATTGAATGTCGATTGGGGCTTCCCAGTACCGGTTGATCCCAGCCACACCATCTATGTCTGGTTTGATGCCTTACTAGGCTACGTGACTGCCCTATTGGATCCCGATAGTGAACCAACTCTTGATAATGCCTTACAAAAATGGTGGCCGATCAATTTACATCTTATCGGTAAGGACATCCTGCGCTTTCATGCTGTATACTGGCCTGCCATGTTAATGTCAGCCTCTCTACCTGTTACAGGTCAAGTATTTGGTCATGGCTTTCTGACCAAAGATGGTCAAAAAATGGGAAAAAGTCTAGGCAATACCCTAGACCCAGTGGAGTTGGTAGATAAATACGGTGCTGATGCAATTCGCTATTATTTTCTAAAAGAGATTGAATTTGGGCGAGACGGGGATTTTAGTGAAACCCGTTTTATCGATATCGTCAATGCCGATTTAGCCAATGACCTAGGTAATTTGCTCAATCGCACCTTGGGAATGGCTAAAAAGTATTGTCAAGGTATTGTTCCAGCTTTAACTGGCTCAGATATTTCACAGGTCAATCCTCTGCTCGAAATTGGCTTAGATCTCGGTTCAAAAGTCGCTAGGGCTTATGAATCCCTAGCGTTTAGCCAAGCTTGCCAAAAAATATTTACTCTGATTCGAGCCAGTAACAAATTTCTAGATCAGCAAGCTCCCTGGAGCTTGTATAAACAAGGAAAACAGCAAGAGGTTGAACAAGTGTTATATACAGTTTTAGAGTCAGTGCGCTTAGCTGCCTATCTCTTATCACCGATTATTCCCAGTATTAGTACGGAGATTTACAAACAACTAGGTTTTGCCATCGACTTTAGCCAAAAAGAACACATCTTTTTGGCTGCGCCCTATGTATCCCATGCATCTTGGGGGGTTTTACCTCAAAACCAGAAGCTAGGAAAACCCAAACCGGTATTTGCACGACTGGAACTCACCTAATTTGGTTCCGTCTTATTAACCAAAAACTTAATCGGCATCTTACCTTAATGCTGATTAAGTAAAAAGTTTTTTAAATTTTTTTTTTAACAAAGAGGTATAATAAAAATGCTGAGCCATTATAATCATGACCCAATTTTTACACCTGAACAAGTCCTAGAAAACCGTGGTCGTGTTGCCATCTTTATCGATGGTTCAAACTTATTTTATGCTGCCCTGCAACTAGGGATTGAAATTGACTACACTAAGCTATTGTGTCGTTTGACAGCAGGGTCTAGGCTACTACGCTCTTTCTTTTACACTGGTGTTGATCGTACGAATGAAAAGCAGCAGGGCTTTCTACTCTGGATGCGTCGTAATGGCTACCGAGTAATTGCCAAAGATTTAGTGCAGCTACCAGATGGCTCAAAAAAAGCTAATCTGGATGTAGAAATTGCTGTTGACATGATGGCACTAGTGGGTTCCTACGACACAGCAGTTCTAGTCAGTGGTGATGGCGATCTTGCCTATGCAGTAGATTCTGTAAGTTATCGGGGAGTTCGGGTTGAGGTAGTCAGCCTACGCTCCATGACCAGTGATAGTCTCATTAATGTAGCTGACCGCTATATTGACCTTGATACCATCCAAGAAAGTATCCAAAAAACACCCAAACAAAACTATACTTACCGTCCTTTGTCTGGGTTCAATGTCATGGATGAACAGCACAAATAGTTTGGTGATTAGTGATTAGTGATTAGTGATTAGTGATTATTCATTATTCATTATTCATTATTCATTGGTGATTAGGGTCTGTCTGATGGGGTCGAAACTACGATGTAGGTGTGTGGGCGTTTCTTTCTCATGTCTTGTAGCATTCGGGCAATAATTAGTGGCTGAAACCCTATAGTTTATGTCCGATGCTTTCCCCTCCTATAGTTGACATACAGACTTTATTAATGGAGTAGGGTCAACCATCTAAAAACTGAAAGCTAAGCAACTAAGTCAAGTATAGCTGAGGGGGTAACAGGTCGCCTATAATCATTAACTCATCTGGGTTTGGTCAATTCAGTTACAAAACTTATATCCAACTTGAAGGAAATAATCAGAGATTGAGTTCTCAGTAATTGAAAATCTTCTGCCGAGCGCTGAGCGGGTGAAAGGTAGGCTATAATCCTTATCTGGTCAGGATGCGCGTCAAGTCAGTTACCAAACTTACTTATCAACCCGATTTTTCGACCAGTTGGAGGAAAGAATCAGGGATTGAGTTCTCAGTAATTGAAAATATGCTCATGATTGTCTAGGTATAGTTTGGGATGAGAGTGACCTTAAACCTAGAGCTGACAAAGAATTTGGGGGGCTTGTCGCCCCCCAGGAACTATAGAGGTTATAAAAACTTCTAATAACTAAGGAGTAATAACTAGTATAGCGTTTCCTAGTAAGCAATTTTTATAAAAATTCCTTTTTTAAATCGATACAAGTCTTTATGATTAAGCTTTGTATCGATTATTTTATAGTCATTTATCCTAACCACACGCTCTTAAGCCATATGTTTTTATACTCCAAGAGATGTCTTAAATTTTTTATTTTGATTTTCATGGTTTACTCATTATCTGGCTGTAAGAGTGAGCCAAAGCCATTAAATCAAGTTCAGGAAGACACTAACGTTACTGAAAAAATTGAAGGAAGTCTAGTCTTTAAAAACGTCACTCTAGATCAGTCAGATAAGCAAGGTCGTCCTCTATGGAAAGTTACAGGAGATAAAGCGACTTACTCTCCAGATAGAAAAATCGCTTACATTGAGAAACCCAATGGGGATTTGTATCAAGATGGGAAACTGATTTTACAGGTTTCAGCCCAGAGTGGGGAAATCCTAGAGAATGGTGAGATAGTGTTTCTCAAAGGTCAGGTCACGGCTACAGATCCCCGTAATGGTGCTGTGTTACGAGGTGATGAGTCTGAGTGGAAACCTAAGGAAGATTTGTTAGTTATCCGCAATAACGTTAAAGGTAATCACCCTAAACTACAAGCATCCGCAAAGGAAGGGCGTTACTTAAGTCGCACCCAGAATTTGGAATTAATTGGTCAAGTAGCAGCCATATCAAAAGACCCAAACTTGCAAATGAAAACGGAACGTTTGGTCTGGCATATCGAACAGGAGAAGGTAATTGGTAACAAAAGCATACTGATTGAACGCTATAAAAATAAGATAGTAACAGAACGAGTGGAAGCAGATAAGTCTGAGGTAAACCTTAAGGCAAAGATAGCAACTCTCAAGAAAAATGTGCAGTTGACTTCGGTCGAACCACCGGTCGTGATATCGAGTAATTCAGCAGTTTGGAATTTGAATGATAAAACTGTCGTGTCCGATCAGCCGGTTAGAATTGTTCACCAGCAGCAGAAACTGATGGTAACAGCTAACAGGGGACGGGTAGATTTGGGTAAGAAAGTAGTTAGGTTAACGGGAGGAGTACAAGGGGAGGGAAGCCGTAAGCAAGCCAAACTGTACGCTAATCAGCTAACTTGGGATATCCCCACCCAACAGATGGAAGCCTCAGGTAATGTAATATATGAACAAGTTTCACCCCAATTTAATACGACTGGTGATAAAGCAGTGGGTAACCTTGAAGCTCAAGATATTTTAGTAACTAGTGGTGTTGGGGAAAGAGTGGTAACAGAAATTATTCCTTGAGCTGGTTGAAGGTTGAACGCGATCGCGTGGCCTTTTGGCCAAGGTTGACTGTAGCCTAAATTAATTTATTGCTGAGACTGGCTTTGGAGCCGTTGACCAAAGTTGACAGTTGACCAAAGTTGACAGTTGACCAAAGTTGACCGTTGACCGTCAACGGTCAAGCCAACTCGATATCTATTTGCTATTTTTTATTTTCAATCAACAAGGCACTGCTGATTTTTTCAATACGCTTGGGATCACCAATGATCAATGGTTTATGGGTTTGATTGCTACTCTTTTGGGTAAGGGTACCCCACTCGACAGACAGGCGTTGCAGTAGCTGATCCTGTTTTGCGCGAAATTCTAGGATATCGTTGCCACCGTTAATAATGGCAAACCACACTAAACCGCGATCGCGTGTTGGGAGAAAACCAGCTAGAGCACTAACTTCTCTGAGAGTTCCGGTTTTAATCACAGCCCCTGGGGGAATGTTACGGTCGAGCATGGTTCCCTTAGTATCCCGTCCAGCTAGGGGGAAGACATCCCTAAGATTAAGCTCGTAAGGCTGTAAAAAGCGCTCAATAGCCATGAGCATAGCACAAGCAGCACGGGGGGAAATTCGATTCTCCATACCTAAACCAGAGCCATTAATCAACTGAATTTCGCTACCGGGTACACCAGCTGACCTAGCCGCCAACCGAGCGGTTGTCTGAGCACCCCCAATGGCTTGAGACAACATCTGAGATACGTCGTTGTTACTGTAGATGTTCATCTCTCTAAGAATATCTACCAGGGGCAAGGACTTGTGGAGTAACAGATATTCCTGCTTGGGAATGGGAGTATCAGATACGACTACATTACCAGCAATTTCTAATTCGGGTTTCTCGGTTCCTTTGGCCATCGATTGATACTGGCGGACAATCTGCCAAGACCAGCTGCTGGATTTTAAGGCTTGCAAGAGTTGCCCACCAGCAATTTCTGGGTTGTCCTGATCATTCATAGTGAAATTGCCAATGATCACTAAATTTCCAGTGACCCGGCGGATTCCCAGTTGATTTAGACTATTACCCAATGCGATCGCTTCTTCCCACACAAAAAACGGGTCGCTACCACCAGTAATCACCAAATCTCCCTCCAATACCCCATCTTTAACTATTCCGGTGGCACTGACTCTAGTTTCAAATTGATGAGCTGGTCCCCATTGCTGTAATGCCGCTAGACTAGTGGCAATTTTCGTGATTGAAGCTGCGGGTATTGGAACATTTCCCCGGTGGGTCGCGAGTCTAGTCAGTCCCGATTGAATCCATACTCCTTGCTTAACTGCTGAACCTTGAACACGCCATTTTCCTATGAATTCATCCACAATCGCTTCAGCAGACGGGTCTGGTTCAGCTGGCAAGCTAAACAAGGAGGTATCCCGCCAAGCCATCAGTTGAGCTTGATCAAGGTTGATCGGTTGTAGAATTCTCCAAAGTTTGACAGATATAACGACAAAGGCACCGGCAAGGATCCCAGCAGCAAGTTGTTTTAGCATTCACTACACCACATTTGTTTCTTGAGGCTGCTCTATTTTAGATACTGAATGCTGCGACTGAACAGTTCTGTTGAGAACATGTCACCATGCAAGCCTTTCGGTTCCCAAACCTCAAGTTAAACTGATCACATTGTTTACTATTCCAGGTAATGGTTCTGGTAAGATGTGGAAGGTTTCTATAAACTTTGAGCAATGGCATCGACTAGCGCACGAATCGCAATAGACGCTATGGGCGGGGATTATGCCCCCCATGAAATAGTTGCTGGAGCTATTAGAGCACAAGCTGAGTTAGGGGTAGAGGTATTGTTGGTAGGGGATCCTGAGCAAATTAGATCCTCTATTTCCCAACACCACGGATCAAGTCAGATAGAAATTGTAGCTGCTGATGGTGTCATTGCCATGGATGAAGAACCCTTGGTGACCTTGAAGCGTAAGCCCAAGGCTTCTATTAACGTAGCCATGGACTTAGTCAAGCAAGGACGTGCTGACGCTGTAGTCTGTGCTGGTCACTCTGGGGCAGCCATGGCAGCGGCTCTATTGCGCTTAGGGCGTCTGCCAGGGATTGACCGTCCCGCAATTGGCGCAGTGTTTCCTAGCATCATGGCTGGCAAGCCAGTGATTATATTGGACGTGGGGGCAATTGTAGATTGTCGCCCTAAATATCTAGAGCAGTTTGCCATCATGGGGTCAGTATATAGCAAGTATGTCTTAGGCATCGAAGATCCTAAGGTAGGACTGCTAAACATTGGTGAGGAAGAGTGTAAAGGCAATGATTTGGCCATCCGCACTCATCAACTGCTACAAAAAAATCCCAGAATAAACTTTATAGGCAATGCTGAGGGTAGAGATGTACTCTCAGGTCAGTTTGATGTAATTGTGTGCGATGGCTTTGTGGGCAATATACTGCTCAAATTTGCCGAAGCTGTAGGGGAGGTGATGCTGCAAATTATCCGAGAAGAACTGCCTCAAGGGATACAAGGTCAGCTAGGTACAGCGTTGTTAAAACCCAACTTGAAGCGGATTAAGCAGCGTATGGATCATGCAGAACATGGCGGTGCCCTACTCTTAGGGGTGGCAGGAATTTGTATTATTAGTCACGGTAGCTCCCAAGCCCCATCAATTTTTAACGCGATTCGGTTGGCTCAAGAAGCCATTGATCACCGAGTAATAGAGCGGATTAAAGCCAATCACTTCAAAAGCTCTAAGGAATCAGTGGCTAGCAATTCCAGCAGTGAGGAGTAAGGCATGATCGGCTGAGCGGTATTTCAAGGCCACCATTAGCGCAACTGTTTTTTTTTTGCAACTGTTTTTTTGTTGAGGGTTGAGGGTTGACGGTTGACAGTTTGCGTATAACCGTTATTCTTGAAAATGTCAACAAAAAGCGATCATGACAAAATGCGGACTAAATTTTTAGTAGCTGATCAAGTCTGGTGTTAAACTCATGCTTATAGCCATTAGGTAAACTCCGGTAGCTTTAGCAACAAATTATGCTATTTAACCGATAACGTTATGGATAAAATCCACCTAATAATCTCTAGGGTTTCGTTAAACTAGGAAATTTTTAGCTTGAGCGTGGCACAAGCCCCACACCATAACCGTGTAAGGCTTGTGTAGTTTAGTTCACAGTGGCTGTGATGGCAAGATTGACCAATGACCAGTCTTTCCGCCTTCTCCCTAAGCAGCGAACTTGGGAAGAGAAAAACATGGGATGCAACTGATGGAGAAGAGCCTTGAATCAACTAGGAACAGGCATTGCTATTACCGGAAGCGGTTCCGCAGCGTCAGAGGTTACCCTCGATAACCATCAACTAAGCCAGATGGTTGATACATCGGATGAGTGGATTACCAGCCGTACCGGAATTCGGCAACGGCATCTGGTGCATGCACAAGGAAGTCTAAGTGAGATGGCTACTGGGGCAGCAAAGAATGCGATCGCTATGGCTGGAATTGCTCCTGAAGACCTAGATCTGATTATCCTAGCCACCTCAACCCCGGATGATTTGTTTGGCAGTGCTAATCAAGTTCAGGCACTCCTGGGAGCATCAAAAGCAGTTGCCTTTGATATAACCGCAGCCTGCTCTGGGTTCGTCTTTGGACTGGCTACAGCGTCCCAATTTATCCGCACTGGCCTTTACCAAAATGTCTTACTAATTGGTGCCGATATTCTCTCAAGGTGGGTGGATTGGTCAGACAGAAGTACTTGTGTACTATTTGGAGATGGTGCTGGGGCTGTAGTTTTGCAGGCAAATCAATCCGATCGCTTACTGGGATTTGCACTGTGTAGTGATGGTACCCAAAATAGCTGTCTTCAGTTAGCCTACAAATCACAACAGCAGGAAATTGTCAAGGGCTTGACTGTTGCTAAAGGCACTTATCAGCCCATTACCATGAGTGGTAAAGAGGTTTATCGCTTTGCCGTGCAAAAGGTACCAGAAGTGATTGAAAAAGCATTATTTCGAGCTGATATCAGCACTGAACAGGTGGATTGGCTGGTCTTGCATCAAGCTAATCAGCGGATTCTTGATGGAGTTGCCCAACGTCTGAAGATTCCTAACCACAAGGTTCTAAGTAATCTCGCCCAATATGGTAATACCTCAGCGGCTTCTATACCTCTAGTGTTGGATCAAGCAGTGCGGCTTGAGAAAATTAAATCAGGAGATATTATAGCTACCTCCGGCTTTGGTGCAGGATTGACTTGGGGCGCAGCAGTTTTTCAGTGGGGAAGGTAATTGATGTACTCCAGCACCATCCTGAGCCAGTTAATCATTGTTGACGGTTAACAGTGAACAGTAAACCGCCAACGAATAGGTTTTCAAGGGTTACCGATAACCGACACTATAGAGTGAGGCTTTTCCAAACCATGAGCCTCCATCAGCTGCTGATTAGCCATCACCTGTTGAGGATGACCGTCAGCAATAATTTGTCCTTCGTCAAGTAGCAAAACGCGATCGCATACTTCTAAAATCAGTTCTAGGTCATGGGAGGAAATCAGTATTGTCTCCTCGGAGCGTTTCAAAAAGCTAATCAAGCGACGCCGGGAACGAAGGTCAAGATTCGCACTGGGTTCATCGTAAAGCACTAGGGATGGAGCCATGGCTAAAACCCCTGCGATCGCTACCATACACTTCTGACCCCCAGACAGGTTGTGGGGAACTCGACCCGCTAAGTGTTCCACACCCGTCAGGGATAGGGCTTCTTGAACTCGCTGTTCAACCTCAACCGCTGGTAACCCCATATTCTCTGGTCCAAAGGCTACGTCATCCCAGACCGAAGGGGAAAATAACTGGTCATCGGGATTCTGAAACACCAGACCAATTTCTGGGCGAAACTCACCCGCGACCACGGGTTTGCCAAATAACAGCATCACTCTTGCCCTAGTTGGTTTTAAAATGCCGCAGATGGTTAGAAATAGGGTAGTTTTACCAGCACCATTCGGACCAATCAAACCCACCCGTTCCCCTGGCTTAATGGTGAGATTTATATTGCGTAAACTATCCGGTTGGTCTGGGTAGGAAAAATACAGACTATCAATGGCAAGGACGTAGTGTAACGAAGTAGGTGACTGATACGGTTCAATGTAATCTTCTCGGTAAAACAATTCTTGTTTTTGCTGTTTCACGGTAAAAGTCTGAAGGATGAAGTCTGTTCGCGTAGCGTGGCCGTTCGCGGAGCGTGGCCTACGGCCTTAAGGCCAAGGATGAAGTCGTTTCGCATGATAGCGTTCGGTGTAGGCTAGGATAAATTCAGCAGCCATATTAATTACGGCTAATCACTTATAGTCGGGGTGAGCGAATTTTGTTAAGTGTTAATTTAAGTGTTAATTTTATTAAATTTAAATTAACAAAACACCAACCCAAACCCTAAACTTATAAGTCGTTAACCGGAATCAATATTACCTTGATTTGATGACCATGAATTATTCATCATTGATCAGTCTGAATTCGCTTCGGTCATCTGTCCGCCTCCTTGGAGACTCCGCCTATAATCTTTGACGCACGCGGTGAGACGTGCCATATAAACACCTGGGGTTCCCCCAGGTGTTTATATGGCACTCAGGAAAGGGAGGACAGGATCTAAGTCGTATAAGCATAACCATCTTTTCTGTGAATAAATTGACAATACTTGTGACTGATACCCTCTACTAATCCTGATTTAGTTGAGATATTGAAAGACCCTGACTTTCTAGTTGCGACTCGTCCGACATAGGTGCCGATTTTTTTGCCTTTGGTGACTACGGCACGAACAATATCGCCTGTCTGAAAACCTTTATGAAACTTGATTCTGGAGCAATGACGAGTGGGAAAGCCATATTTGTTAGTTCTACAGATTTGACGAGTGCCATGTCCTTTGGCGGTTATTATCAAAGGATTGGTTACTTCGATAATCAATGTTTCGACTTTCCCGACATTTGCCGCATCCAACCAATGAGTTTTCGGAAGATTTTGACGACACCTATTGAATTTGGTTAATCCGCCACTACCTACTTCAACAGGTAGCCCTGTTGACTTGAGATCGTGGTACAACTTCCATCGGGTTGAATTAACACAAGCCGCATCAGCCAGAGGGCGTTTAGCTTTACTCAGTATGCGTTTCAGGATACTAGGCTTGTTAGACAAGAAAAGTTCAATGTCTTGATTAGATTTCGCCTGGTTACATGGGTGACATGCAATCGCTAAATTAGAAACTCGATCAGAACCACCTTTGGACTTGGGTTTAATGTGCTCAATTTCTAATTGAGTTCCTGTTGTCCCACAATAAGCACATTTACGATTCCATTTTTCGAGTAAATATTCTCGAAGTTCATAACCGTAAAGTGTGCCCTGTTGATACTCAATTCCAGATATTTCAGGGTTTTCTAGTTTTTGAGTATCAAATTTAACCAATTCTTGAGAAATGCCTGCGACCGGACATAATTTAATCAGTTTCTTAGTCCAAGTTTCAATATTTTGAACTCTAGACATCAAGCTAGGAGCTAGCCAACCTTTTGGTCTGGTTCTATTAAGAAACCTGGGCTTGCGGTATCGAGTCTTGCGATTACGTCGGCTGCGTCTTAGCTGCCTACGAGAAGTCAAAGAATCTCGGATCTGGAAACCCCTATGTATAAGTTCGGCTCCCCAGACCACTCGTTCTCCTTGAACAATAGCAAAACCGCTTGTTTTTGCTCCAGGATCTATTTTGATTTTGTGATCGTGAGTTACTGGATCTATTATTTCCTCAGTCAAGATTATAGTGAATGGGTAACGGCGATAGACCTTTGCCTTGCCAGTTGATAATAAAATCCTGGCTCTTGCCGGTCTACATGGATCTAGTGGTTGTCGATTTTTGTTTAATACAAAGACACGCATAATTGTGTTTCCTCCTGTTGCCAGGGTAAAGTTAGCTTAGTCAATGTTATTTCTCGGTACTTTCCCAATCGCACTGGCTTAACTCAACTACACCTGTTTAACGACCGGGTTCTAGAGCTGGGGACTAGCTACGCATCCCTAGGTAGGAACTTTAACTCTTAAAAATAACGTAGCCCTCTAAAGGCTTAGACTGGTAAACTTTGAGCTTTAAAGCTCCCGCTATACTCGCGTTGTGAGTTAGCGGCGAGTTGTTTACGCTTCTGTTAAGAGAATTTCTACGATCACAAATCCTACTGAAATCAAGCTAGTGAGTCCCAGAGCAATGTAGTGGTGGAAACCAGCAGTATTTGTACTAGACCCCATACGCTTTTCCCTAGGAAGCGGTAATGAAAAGCTCTGTGTTCTACTCCCTATTGTCACACCAGAACTCTCAGAAACCATAAATTTAGAGGTGTTACTATACCCTCGTAAAATCATCGCTTTATAGACTTGCTGGGATTGCTGGTAACTGCGCACCAAAAGTGTTCCGGTTAGGGACGCTAAAACTCTAAGGTTACGGTAACTACGGGCGAAGGATTCCAGTAACCAAGCAACTGGGTGACGTCCAAATTCCTGCCATGAAAGCTTTGGTCCTTTGCCACGAAAACCTCGCAGCTGCATTGCCCGCTTCATTTTAGCTAGGTCGTTACTAAATTGCTCAATATAGCGGTAAGACAACAGAGTCATATCCGCAACCAGTGAGGGCAGACCAAGCGATCGCATAGCTTTGATGTTGGTCAAAAAGGGTGCGGTGCCAAATAAAATCACACTAATGGTCAGAATACATAGGAAACGGGTGGCAATCAGCACTAGGGTTAGCAGTCCTTCCTGTCGCACGGCGATTGGACCAAGCTGGATGATCACGGTAGTGCCTACTGTGAAGGGGAGTAGCAGTGTGATCCCTAACAGAAACAATCCCGGATAGCGCAACCGATTCAACAGAAAGGACAGTGGCAGGCGAGAGACTCGATAAAAAATTAGGGTCAGAGCCACCATCCCTGGTAGCACTATCAAATGCTGTACAAAGGAAAACGCAAAAATTAGGGTCAATAGGGCAATTAGCTTGGCACGAGGTTCCCAACTGTGGATGGGGGAGTCCAAGTGAGCGTAGGCATCAAGTCCATGTTTCATTTAGTCATTGATTGTAATTGGTGATTGCTAATTGGGTCTAATCCACATAGGAGCCATAGGTTCTATCGCTCCACTTCACCCTTAATACTTCATACTTGATACTTCACCGTTCATCCTTTATATTTTCTCTATGACCTATGACTAAGAGCTGATTTCTAAAGGTAGTCTAAAGAAATGGACTACAACTGCGGTAGTCGAAGTAGATTATTACCTTGACTTCCTCTGGCATTTCTCCATGAGCCGCTTACCTAAGATTGCTAACCCCCATCGCCCAACCTATCGAGCGTGACCTCAGTGATGCGGAATGGAGCATCATTGAACCCTACAAACCCTTGTCCTAAAGGGTTCGGTCATCCCAGAACGGTTAATCTTCGTATTGTTCTGAACGGGATATTTTACGTGCAACGTACGGGCTGTCAATGGGAAATGTTGCCTCATGATTTACCGCCCTATTCTACTGTCTATAAATACTTTCGCAAGTGGCAACCGCTTTGGCATATGGCAAGGGATTCATGACAAGTTACCAGGCCAGTTACTCACCGAATCAGGACGTGACGAACAATCAACGGTGGCGATAGCCGATTCTCAATCGGTGAAAACCACCGAAAAAAGGGGGATGTCTACGGCTATGACGGTGGCAAGAAGGTTTTTGGCCGTAAACGGCATATCGTCGTAGATTCGCAAGGTTTGCTGTAGGGAATGTTAGTGACCGAAGCAAACATGTCAGAGCGATTGGGAGCTGTTGTTGTTTTTAATGAGTCGAAAGAAGCTCTCTCCAAGTTGAAAGTGGTTTGGGTGGCTGTGCGGGTATTCGGGAAAGAATTTTGCCCATGCGGTCAAACAAGTGTGTGGTGAGTCAGTGCAAGTAGAAGTCATAGAACGCTTTGTCATTGGAGTTTGAGATATTGCCAAAGCTAGGAATCGTGGAACGCACGTTCGGGTGGTTGAATCGATTTCGCCGTTTGAGTCACGGACTATGAACAGTATACACAGATGAGTGAGGCGATGATTTATGGTTCTCTCATTCGCCTGATGACAAAACGACTGGCAACAGTTTAAGGTTCTGTTTAGAAATCAGCTCTTAGCCTGTTTCGAGTGGCAATGATGGGGTTGCGGCAATATCTACTAGACCATACGGCTAATAAAGTAGATGCAGCACTGATTGTAGGATTTATTCGCCATACACTGCGGTTGCCTCTCTCGTTTTTCGAGTCCCGCTATGTTGGTTATATTATATCACGGGTTCAAGAAAACCGCAAGATTGAGCGGTTCCTTACCGGTGAGGCGTTATCAATTCTGCTGGATTTACTAACAGTATTTATCTATGTAGGATTGATGGTTTGGTACAGCTGTAAAATGGCATTATTGGCCTTAGTGATTGTGCCGCAATTCTTATGGCTAGCATTGATTGCGACACCGTTTTTACGAATGATTTCCCGGGAAATATTTCAATCGACGGCTAAAGAAAATAGTTATCTAATTGAAGCGCTTTCCGGTGTAAGTACCGTTAAATCCACAGCAGTAGAACAAACAGTACGTTGGCATTGGTAGGAGTTATTAAATAAGGAAATTAAGACAAGTTTTGATGGGCAAGTTATCAGCAATCGTCTGCAATTTTTTAGTAATGCTATTGAAGCCGTAGTAACCACAAGCCTGCTGTGGTATGGAGCGTGGTTAGTGATTCAAAATCAGTTAACCATTGGACAATTAGTGGCATTCAATATGCTGCTGGGAAATATTATTACTCCCTTCCAGCGGTTAACGGTGTTATGGAATCAATTCCAGGAAGTAGTAATTGCTATGGAACGGATTAATGATGTGTTGGATGCTGAACCAGAGGAGGATTTGCTGAATCAAGCCCGTCAATCGTTACCATCAATTCAGGGTAACATTACCTTTAATAACGTCACCTTTCGCTATCACTCAGAGAGTGATTTAAATGTACTGGAAAATCTATAATTTCAAGTGAAACCAGGACAAATGGTAGCCCTAGTCGGACGCAGTGGTTCAGGTAAAACAACGATTTATAAATTGGTGTTGGGATTGTATCCACCCACAGATGGGAAAGTATTGATTGATGGCCTTGATATTACCAGTCTGTCCTTACAGTCTTTGCGATCGCAAGTGGGAGTAGTAGACCAAGATACCTTTTTGTTTGGTGGAACGATTAAGGAAAATATTAGCTTAGGTCATCCTGCCGCTAGTTTAGACGAGATTATAGAAGCAGCACGATTGGCAGGTGCTGATGAGTTTATTAAACAGTTGCCCATGGGCTATGAAACCCAGATTGGAGAAGGGGGAGGGACATTGTCTGGTGAACAACGGCAACGGATTGCGATCGCATTCGATATCTTCCGCTACACTAGCTAATAGATCACAAACAAACCCAATGTCTCAAAGACTTGATTAGATCATTGACCAGTGTTTCCTCCTGCACCTCTGACTCGTCTATCCCAAGGACAGCTGAACGTATTAGAAACCTGTCCCCGTAAGTTCCAACACATTTACTTTGACCAGCTGGGAACACCCGTGTCTCCTGAACAACAAGAGCGTCTTACTTGGGGAAGCCGCTTTCACCTATTAATGCAACAGCGGGAACTTGGGTTACCAGTGACATCTTTAGTAGAAGAGGATAGCCAACTCGACTACTGGCTGACTGGTTTAGTCAATGCCGCACCAGAACTTTCCCACCCAGAATCTGAAAGTTTCCGAGAAGCGGAACATTGCCGAACCCTGTATTTCCAAGGTTATCTACTTACAGTTATCTATGACTTATTGATTGCAGGGGAAGACTCAGCCCAAATTCTTGATTGGAAGACCTATCCTCAACCGAAAAATCGGGATTGGTTAGCCCAAGACTGGCAAACACGCCTGTATCTCTACATCCTAGCGGAAACTAGCGATTATTGGCCAGAACAAATTTCCATGAGTTACTGGTTTGTCAAATCCCAACCCTCTGCCCAGAGTCTTAAATTTACTTACAATAGCGCACAACACCAGAAAACTAGGGAGGATTTGACTCAGTTGTTGACCCGCTTGGCTGGGTGGCTACAAGGGTACCAAGATCAAGGTTTAGCTTTTCCTCAAGTAGCAGCATCCCTTGGTCGATGTCGTGATTGTACCTTTGCCGTGCGTTGTCAGCGTTATGGGAATAGGTTGACGAACGATAGTACAGAATTACTACCAAATTTAGCTGATATCCAAGAAGTTTCCCTGTGAGCTACCACCCCTGACTAGGTTGGCCCGTAGCACCAGTAAAAGTTCAAAATAGTTAAGCAGAGATCCCTGGGGAACCTCTGCTGTAGCTAGTGCGCTAACCAGCCCATAGGCTACAAAGTCTGGTCGAAATGGATTTGATCAGACTCAGTGCCGCTGGCTTCTTTGTGTTTCCTAAGGTTATAATAACACAAAATCTCTAAATAACACAAAAAACTTAAAATACCTATTGAGTTGTTTACCCCTTAGTAGGATAATTGGGAGGTCAAAGTTGTCAAAAGATGTGTCAGAAGAAAAACAAGTTAGCTACAAACTATTTTTGCCTGAATCCTTACGGGCAAAATTCAAATCTATGTGCGCTCTCAAGGGAGTCACCATGAATCATATCTTATTGGAGTTAATCGAAGAATGGATAGAGGAAAATAAACCTGCTTCATCCCCTAAGCAGAAAAAGAGTTAATCGGCTGATATAGCTTGAATAGTGCTGAATGCGGAATGGTAAAAGCTAATTGCTGAGTTATTTGTAACCAGCTCATAGTCTATTATCAGAGGGCTGCTCTTCCTGAGGGTCATACCCTAAGCATATGCGCTACGCGCACGGGTGCGCGTTCAGCTATCAGCCTATGGGCGTAGCGCATATGGTTACAGGAATAATTAATGCGATTGGCCGTAGGCCACGCTACGCGAACGCTAATGAAAGACAATTCTAAATTATTTGAGGAACTGAAAGATCAAGCCATTGATTCAGACCATGAGCAAGGGTTGATAGCCCTTAGTGAGGAATTGCTCAAAGAGTTTGATAGCGGTTCATCACAAGCGGTCACTGATATGGCTCGTTATCGGTTGGAAAAACATCGAAGTGCTTACAAAAAAGCCTACAAAAAACTGATGGCTACCATTGGTCTATGAGGAAGAGTGTCTATGGAAAACTATCGACTGGTATCAGTCAAGATCAAGGGCTTTAGAGGCTTTCCTGAACAAGCCGGAGAACGGGAATTTCGCTTTGATCAAGCTTGCACATTAATTGTAGGAGCTCAGGGTGGAGGCAAAAGTAGTACCCTGAATGCCATTGAGTGGTGTCTATTTGGCAAAGATGTCGCTAATAAAAGTGCTACTAAAATTGAAGAGCGCAAGAATTGGTTAGTGAAAAACCAATCGTCAAGGGAGACTACTGTCGAAGTTATCTTTGAAGGGAATGGGGAAATACTGAAGGTATATAGGAGTGACCGCAAACGTCGTGGTAATCCCAAGTTTTACTATCAGATTAATAATGGTTTGTGTCATGAAGATGAAGCTGAATTGCGGGTGCTACTGGGTGTAGAATTGTCTGACTACATGAGTTGTGTATACCTACATCAAGAAACTATCAGTGCGCTACTGATTCAGGAACCAAAAGAGCGCAAAAATGCTCTGGATCGCCTCATGGGTTTGACGGATTGGCGCAATCTATTGGATGGAATTAAGCGAGCTAAAGCCCAGGAAGAGTTTAAGAAAGTTGATCAAGAGTTTAGTCAGATTATCAGCAAAATTGAGACGGCAAAAGCGATTAAGGAAAATGACTTAGGTCTAGCGGAAGAAGAAGCAATTTTTCATGATATTCCCCTGAGCAAACTATCCCTCAATGGAGCAAAAGCTATTTGCCAAGGGGTTGAAAATGCAGTTGAAAATTTTGCCAAAGACTATGGATTGCTGGTGCCGTCTTTACCAAAATACCAAACTAGTGATGATTTGGAACGGTTTGTAGATGGTGGGAAAGAGGCAATTAAGCAATTACGTAATGCTCAGCCAGACTGGGAACGGCAGAAAGAATTGCTGAATCAGCAAAGTGAATTAAATCGTTTGAAAGCTAATGTTGAGACCAAGGTTATGGAACTCAACCAAAAAGAAAACGAGATTCACCAACTGGAAGCTCAATACGGCATGCTACCAGAAATTTTGGCAAAAAAAAATAAAATTGAACAAGAAGAGTTACCGGCAAAGCAAGAGAGTATAAATAGTATCAACAATCGTGCCGGTATCATTATCGAAACCCTGAAATTTCTGAAGTCAGTACAGGAAGATCAAGCACAAAATTGTCCCGTTTGCTCTACACCAATTAATCCAGTTCAGTTGCGTCAGGAATTAGAATCCTGGCAGCAAGACATGGCGTTACAGCTAAAACCGATTCAGAAGGAGATTCGGGCATTAGAAACAGCAGTAGAGGAGTTCCAGAGACTGATTAAAACCTTGGAGCGGTTGCAACGGGAACGATTAGATAAGCATAAGGGATTACAACAAGCAAAAAATGCGATCGCAGTAGCTTTAGAAACAGAAATTAATGACTCTGCTCACGCTCTGGCTCTGCTCAATCAAGCCATTACTGAAGTAGATCAAGAATTAGTCAGGATTCGCACTGCAGTTGAGCAAAGTAATCAGCGTATCGATAGCATTGATCAAGACTTGGAAAACATTAAACGGATTATTACTGTCCTACGTTATCGCCAAGAGGTAGATAATTTGTTTGCGATTCAAGATTGCCCTGACTATAAAGAAGTTGAAGCAGCGAAAGCTGACTTGGAAGCCTTCTGTGACCGATTGTTGACTATTGGTGAAGCCGTGCAGGAGGTGCTAGGAAACTCAGCTAAAGAAAAAATCGATGCTACCAGAGCAGCAATTTCTAGTATCTATCGTCAGCTCGCCCATCGCAGTGACTTTCCAGATATTGAGATTGACCCAGACAAATATGAAGTGATGGCGGTGGGATATGGAGAGTCAGAAGTTGCCTTACGACTGTTGAACAAGGGTGATATTAATTGTGCTGCTTTGAGTATATTTCTAGCCCTAGCAACTTCAGAGCAATTGACACATAATATCGGCTTCATCGTGCTAGATGACCCGTCGCAAAATCTAGACCCAGTCCATAAAGAACGGTTGGCTGAGGTGTTGGATCAGGTATTGGATAAAAAACAATTGATTATTGCCACTTCAGAAGATGATTTCGTCGAGCAGCTGAGTTTCAAGCTAACTAAGCCCAACCAACTCTACCGATTGGGACAGTGGACACCAACTCGTGGACCAACTATCGAGGCTAATGGGTAATAGAATGTAAAATTAAGAATGTAGAATTAAGAATGTAGAATTATATATTCTGGCTTCTGGCTTCTGGCTTCTGGTTTCTGGCTTCAACCTTTAATTTTAAATTTTATCCCTTCTCAATTCTCAATTCTCAATTCTCAATTCTCAATTCTTCATTCTTCATTCTGCATATGGATGCATCAACATTCAATCATTTAACGAAGATTCAACAACACCTGAATAGTCGGTCTAGAAAAGATAATGGGTTTGGCAAAACTTGCCAACTTTTCCTAGCGATTACCTTCTGTCGCTTGGGTTTTCAGGTAGAAAACTATTCCTCTCAAGGTGTAGATATTGATAGTTGGAATCACCCCTACTTTCCTAATCTTTCCATTGAAGTTAAGACCACCATTAAACATACGGTGACACTAGGACAGAAGGATGTGGATGGTTTGAAGAAAAAAGCGAGAGAAGGATATGAACCTATCTTTGCGGTTTTGAGATTAGAGTTATTGTCCAATTGGATTATTGCCAAAGCCAAGGGAATTAAGGCAGGTAATCATCCTGTAGGGAGACTACAAACCTCAGTAAGGGCAATGCCGGAACTGCAAGATCAGGTGAATCAGGAATTCTCTAGGGTTGTCAATGACTATGGCGCTATAGTATCAAGTATTCCAGCTGAGGAAATTCTCACTGATTTGGATAAGTATTTGGATAGGGAGAAACTAAAAGTAGTACCAAAAGGAAGTGGTATGGCACTGCGCGCAGGGTATAGGTTTTAGGGTTAGGGTGTGTTTTTTGCCCTAAGCATTCAGCTGATAGCTAATCACTGAATGCTTAGGGGTTTAGCACAAAATACCCTTCAACCTTTCTACGCTTCAATTGGACTCACTGAGCAACAACTGAGCAGGCAATCGCTGAAAGGAAAGCCGTTCATTGTTCACATCCACAAAGATAGTGTCCCCATCATTAAATTCACTCCTGAGAATTCCCTTAGCAATAGGAGTTTCCAACTCCCGCTGAATAGCTCGCTTCAGGGGTCGTGCTCCAAAAACTGGATCATACCCTAATTCTGCCAAAAAGTCAACAGCTGCATCGGAGAGTTTCAGGGACATCTTGCGCTCTGCTAACCGTTGCTCTAAGCGCAGGGTTTGCAGCTGGACAATATTGCGCAACTGATGTTTTTGCAAGGTATGGAAAATAATCACCTCATCAATCCGATTGAGGAATTCAGGACGGAAACTAGAGCGCATCGCTTCCATGACCCGACTCCGCATTTCCTCATACTTGGAGTCATCCCCAGCTACATCCAGAATATACTGGGAGCCAATATTGCTGGTCATGATAATAACGCTATTCTTGAAATCTACGGTATGCCCTTGAGCATCAGTAACTCGACCATCATCAAGGATTTGCAGCATGACATTAAAGACATCCGGGTGTGCTTTTTCGATTTCGTCAAATAGAATTACCGCATAGGGACGTCTACGGATGGCTTCGGTTAACTGACCTCCTTCTTCGTAACCCACATAGCCTGGAGGAGCACCAATCAGTCGGGAAACGGTATGCTTTTCCATATACTCGGACATATCGATTCGCACCATAGCCTCTTCGGTGTCAAACAGATAGGCTGCTAAGGCTTTTGCCAATTCTGTCTTACCCACACCGGTAGGACCGAGGAAAATAAAGCTAGCGGTGGGACGATTGGGGTCAGCTAATCCAGCACGCGATCGCTGAATAGCATCGGCAACAGCAGTAACGGCTTCCTCTTGGCCAATCACCCGCTTGTGTAGTTCTTCTTCCAGGTGCAGTAGCTTCTCTTTCTGAGACTCTACCAGCTTACTAATCGGAATTCCAGTCCACTTAGAGATAATTTCCGCAATGTCAGCTTCTGTAACTTCTTCCCGCAGCAGGGATTGACTACTGGTTTGGTTCTCGGCTAGCTGTTGCTCAACAGTTTCCAGGGATTTTTGCAACTCGGCTAACTTGCCGTATTTTAGCTTAGCGGCTCGGTTGAGGTCATAATCCCGTTCTGCCTGTTGAATTTCTACATTAACTCGATCAATCTCTTCCTTAATCCCCTGAATCCGGTCAATCACATCTTTTTCTGATTGCCACTGGGCATTCAACGTACGCTGTTCTTCTTTTAGATCAGCCAGTTCTTTTTCCAGTCTTTCCAGTCTTTCGATGGAGGCGAGATCAGTTTCTTTTTGTAAAGACAACCGTTCCATTTCCAGCTGGATAATTTTGCGGTCAATTTCATCGAGTTCTTCTGGCTTGGAAGTAATTTCCATTTTTAGCCGTGCTGCCGCTTCATCCATTAAGTCAATGGCTTTGTCTGGTAAAAAGCGATCGCTAATATACCGAGTAGACAAGGTCGCTGCTGCCACTAAAGCACTATCGGCAATTTTAACCCCGTGGTGAACTTCATACCTTTCTTTGAGACCTCGTAGAATCGAGATAGTATCAGCTACACTAGGCTGGTCAACATAGACCTGCTGGAAGCGTCTTTCGAGTGCTGCATCTTTTTCAATGTACTTGCGGTACTCATCGAGAGTAGTAGCACCAATACAGCGCAATTCACCCCGAGATAACATTGGCTTGAGCAAATTTCCCGCATCCATTGCTCCTTGAGAAGCACCAGCACCGACGACGGTATGGATTTCATCAATGAACAGGATAATTTTGCCTTGGGAATCCGTAACTTCTTTTAGTACCGCTTTCAGGCGTTCTTCAAATTCTCCCCGAAACTTAGCCCCAGCAATCAATGCGCCCATATCCAGAGCAATCAATTGTCGGTCTTTGAGGGATTGAGGCACATCACCCGCTATAATCCGTTGTGCCAAGCCTTCAGCAATAGCAGTTTTCCCAACACCAGGTTCCCCCATCAGCACTGGGTTATTTTTAGTACGGCGCGAGAGAATTTGAATCGTGCGCCGAATTTCATCATCTCGGCCAATAACTGGGTCAAGCTTTCCCTCCCGCGCCGCCTCTGTCAGATCACGTCCATATTTTTCCAGTGCAAGATATTTGCCCTCTGGATTTTGGTCGGTCACTTTCTGATTCCCTCGAATGTCAGCAATGGTAAGTTTAAGCCTATTTTCATCTAGTTTAAACTCCTGGAATAATGACTTACCAAAGCGGTCATCTTTCAGATAAGCCAGGATCAGATGCTCAATGGAGATATAATCGTCTTGGTATTCTTTACGATAGGACTCTGCTCGGTCTAGCAAGCTATTCATGCTGCGTCCTAGGTAAACGGAGTCGCTATTACCAGAAACCTTAGGTTGTTTTTTGATAAAGGATTCCGTTGCTTCCCTTACCCCTTGCACAGAGACTTCCGCTTTGTTCAGAATACTGGTAGCGAGTCGATCTTGATCCAGCATCGCCTTCATCAAGTGTTCGGTTTCGATTTGTTGTTGCCGTGCGGCTTTAGCAACATCTTGGGTGTGTGCGATCGCTTCCCAGGCTTTTTCGGTAAACTGGTTAGGGTTACTTGGTTGCATCTCTAATCACTCATTCCTCTAACTGTTCACAATTCTAAAAAACCCAGTGCGATCGCATAGATCGGTCTTCACGTCTTCTTTTTGGGATATTGCCGTCCTCAAAGCCAGGTAATACCAATTCTTAAAAGTAGGACGTAAGCTATCAGCTATCAGCCATTAGCTGATAGCTGATAGCTTAACTTCCGGTTCATAGCTTAACTTCCGGTTAATTGTCTTCCAGTTAATTCTTAAGTGGTTAATCTTAAGTGGTTAATTGCCAATTTTACATTTTCCATTTTCAATCCTTGACTTTTTCAGCAAGCTTGGGATTGTCTGAATTTTGTTCAATCCAACAAAGCCTCAGCATGATGGCTGATATGGTCTTTTATAAAGGTGGCGATAAAGTAGTAACCATGGTTATAGCCGACCTGGAGACGGAAAGTCAGGGGCTGATCTGCTTTTTCACAAGCCTTCTCAAACACCTCAGGGAGCAACTGCTGCTTCTCGTAAAAGGGGTCAGCGGTGCCTTGGTCAATCAAAATTGTATGGTTATAGTTGGCTGTCAGCACCAGTTCGCTGGCATCGTAAGCTCGCCATTGCTCTTGGTCTGTCCCGAGGTAATTGGTGAATGCCTTCTGACCCCAGGCGCTGCGCATGGGAGCAGCAATGGGAGCAAAAGCAGAAACAGATAGGTACTGCTTGGGGTTCCTTAAGGCACAAATTAATGCGCCATGACCACCCATAGAATGACCAAATATACCTTGTTTCTCAACTTGCGCGGGGAAATTTTGGGCAATTACCTCCGGTAACTCGTGGACAACGTAGCTATACATTTGGTAGTGAGCTGACCAAGGTTCAAGGGTGGCATCTACATAAAAACCGGCACCAGAACCCAAATCCCACTCATCGTCCTCACCTGGAATTCCTGTATTTCGAGGGCTGGTATCTGGAGCAACCAACATCAATCCATGCTTGGCAGCAAATCGCTGAGCAGCTGATTTTACCATAAAGTTCTCTTCTGTACAAGTCAGACCTGACAGGTAATATAGAACTGGAACGGATTGGACTTTCGCCTGAGGGGGTTGGTATACGGAAAACCCCATCTGTGTCTTACAATTCTGAGAGTGATGAGTGTAAAAACCTACTGTACCGCCAAAGCAACGGTTTTCTGAGACGAGGCGAAGGTCTGTGGACATGGGGCTGGTTCAAATGGACTTACCATGAAGGCGAATGTAGCTGTCCAGCATTTTAGCGTTTCTTCAGGTATGTTTGCCGAAGCTGCACTTATCTTTATTAAACTATCTTCTAAATTAACAATTTTCAACTAACTTGCCTGATGGAATTAATTCTTTACAGTAAACCCGGTTGCCATCTTTGTGAGGGATTGCTTGAAAAGCTAGAGATGATTGAAGGGTTAACCTTTAAACTAGAGGTTCGAGACATTACCAGTCGAGAGGATTGGTTCCAATCCTATCAGTATGAGGTGCCAGTACTATGTATGAACCACTTGGGTCAGGAACAGCTTCTGCCTCGCCCCTCTCCTCGTGCTACTGTTGCACAATTGCAGCGAATGTTACGGAAATATTTCCCTGTTAATGAGCCAAAATAGGCGATACATCAGATTCACGGTTGACGGTTTGACTGTTAAAGGTTGACGGTTGATGGTTGACTAGTGGCTGTGATGATTCGGTAGATCTTATAGTGTCGTTTGGTGCGATAGATATGAAGCTAAGGGAATTATTAACCAAAATTGCCAATATTGTGGAAATGCCTAGCCCCGAGGGTCTTGATCTAACGGTTACAGGCATCTGTACCAATTCCCACGCCTGCCAACCGGGGGATTTATTTATCGGGATGCCAGGGACTCGGGTAGATGGTGGCGAGTTCTGGGAAAGTGCGATCGCATCTGGGGCAGTGGCAGCGATAATTTCTCCCCAAGCGGCTGCCAAACACCCCCCCAAGGAACTTTCACCAGAAACAGGAGTTTGTGTAATTGCCGCCGATGACATGACCACCGTGTCTGCTCAAACTGCAGCAGCCTTCTACGACTACCCAGCACAGCAGCTAAGACTGATTGGAGTCACTGGTACCAATGGCAAAACTACCACTACCCATCTGATTGAATTTCTGCTCGCTCGTAGCTCTAGTCCTATCCCCACAGCACTTTTGGGTACCCTCTATGCCCGTTGGCCAGGTTTTGAGCAAACAGCAAGCTACACTACACCATTTGCTGTTGAATTGCAACAACAGCTCCAGTTAGCGGTCAAAGCAGGTGCGCAAATGGCAGTGATGGAAGTTAGTTCACACGCCTTAGCCCAAGGTCGAATCCAGGGCTGTCCGTTTGAGGTGGCGGTGTTTACCAATCTCACCCAAGACCATTTGGACTACCACCAGAACATGGATGATTACTTCAGCGCTAAAGCTAAGCTGTTTAGTGCTGACTATCTCAAAGGTAGGGCAATTATTAATGCTGATGACTCCTATGGAGAGCGGTTAATCCAACAGTTACCAACTGAGCAAGTATGGAGCTATAGTATCCAAAACCCATCCGCTGATTTCTGGACGAAGGACTTAAGCTATGAGCCAACAGGGGTTAGAGGAATTATGCATACTCCAGTAGGAGAGGTTAGCTTTAATTCGCCCCTAGTGGGTCAATACAATCTGTCTAACTTGCTCGCAGCAGTAGGAACAGTTTTAGAGCTGGGTTTGGATTTAGAATCAGTAGCAGCAGCCTTGGCTCAATTTCCAGGAGTGCCAGGGCGGATGGAACGGGTGCAAATTCAACCGGAACAGGATATTAGTGTAATTGTCGATTATGCCCACACCCCAGATAGTTTAGAAAACTTACTCAGGGCATCACGACCCTTTATTGAAGGCAAGATGATTTGTGTATTTGGCTGTGGTGGTGATCGCGATCGCACCAAGCGTCCTAAGATGGGGAAAATAGCGGCTCAGTTAGCTGATGTTGCTGTAGTAACCTCGGATAACCCTCGCACCGAAGACCCAGAAAGCATCTTAGATGATGTTTTAGAGGGGATTCCTAAATCAGTGGAACCAATGGTAATTTGCGATCGCGCTACCGCCATTCGGACTGCCATCTTGCAAGCCAAACCAGGGGACGGAGTCTTAATTGCTGGTAAGGGTCACGAAGATTATCAAATTCTGGGTACTGAAAAAATCCACTTCGATGACCGAGAGCAAGCCCGAGATGCTTTGATGAGTAGGCTACAGGTTATAGGTTAGCAAATTGACAGCTATTTCAGCGGGCAGGTTGTAGATTATCACATGGAAGGTCAACGTTTAAGCTTTAACCAAACCACCTTTAACGAAACCACCTCTAACCATAAATGAACCTGCCACCTAATCGAGAATTGTCTCTCTACCAGCTGGTTTTAGAAACTCTTGCCTCTCCCGAGTCTCTAACAATCACTCCTGTCACCCTGAAATCCCTAGTCACAGCCACCTTTGACCTGCTAATTGAGCAAAACATCTCAGCCACAATTTGGGTCAAGCCACAGGGTGAGGGCTGGCACAGAGAAATACAACGGTATCAACAACAAGTTGATGTACCAAAAAAAATTTATCTGTGCCACTGTTTAGGAGATAACTCGGAAGAGGTAGTTAACCTGAACAGAGATTCTCAACTGTTTTCCCTACCATTGGAGACTGAAACTCAAATAAAACAAGAGTATTTCTTACTTATTCTCTGTAAGAACTATAGTAGTTTAATTGTGGCTTGCCAGCCTGAGCTATCGGAATCAGAAAATTTAGCTGATAGTGAACTCAGTCAAACATTATTAGCTGTTTTTACCCTTGAGCAATCAGTAATTCGGCAGTTCTTAGAGGGGTTAAGCAAAGTTATTGGAACCACTACAGCAAAGCAACGCAGCCATTGGGAAACCCTTTTACCTGCCCCTCAAAGCTATAATCATACACTACTAACCCAGTTGTTGGTTAAACAAGTACAACGTACAGAAGAAATTGTTCAGGATACCCTGGCAACACAGCCAATCGGGGAGACTAACCCATCTCCCCCATCCCTGCCAGGGGTTACTGATCCGGTTGTGGTAGGGAAGAATTCCTTATCAAGGGTCGAGCCTTATATGAGTAATGAGATACTTCAGCGAGTGGCTCAGGAATTACGGACACCGATAACGAACATGAAAACTGCCCTGAAGCTGCTGGATGCCTCACACATGAAGCTCGCCCAACGCCAACGCTATATTGGGCTTCTTTATAAAGAATGCGATCGCTTAAATTCCTTAGTGGCTGGATTACTAGAACTGGTTCAGCTAGAGGGTGACCCCCAAACTGATCAAACTTGGCCGTTGCAGCTAGCAGAGATTGTTCCTGGTATTGTCAGCACCTATCAACCCCTTGCCCAAGAAAAAGGCATCCAGCTCGGCTACACCATTCCTGCCAATCTCCCCTCAGTCTTGTTTTCAGAGGTTGGCTTGAGGCATATCGTGATTAATCTATTGCACAACAGTTTAAAGTTTACTCCCGCTGGCGGTAAGGTTAGAGTACAGGCAACTCGTAAGGGCAAGTATGTTCAGCTAATATTTAGTGATACAGGTATTGGCATTGCTGAAAGTGACATACCTAAGATTTTTGACAGTTTTTATCGGGGTAGGTCAACACCTAGGGAAGACCTTGGTGCAGGGATAGGTTTAACCATTGTGCAACAGTTATTACAACGGGGCGGTGGTAAGATTTCAGTAGTTAGTCGATTTGGGCAAGGCTCCCAATTTAAAGTCTTGCTACCAATTGCCTCTGAAACGTAAAAATCTGAAACCTAAAAAATCGTTGAGGTAATGGTCAACCAATCCCAGGGAGGGGTGTCTTAGCCAGGTCAGCTAACGGTAAAAATACTGTCATCACCTCACCCTGTTGGGGACGTTGCTTAACAATTAGTTTACCCCCCAACGCCTGGAATAGATTTTTGGTCACATTCAAATTCAAACTGATACTACCGGTTTCTGGCTGGAAAGTCAGCAGCTGACCAAGGGACTTCAATGTCGGGCAATGGTTGTCAGCAATTGTTTCCCGATTAATCTGAGACTGGAATTGTAACTTCAGCTGGTTTCCAGCAGGTGTAACCTGTAACTGGATATGACCCCCTGTTGGAATAGACCGGGTGAAATTTTCCATCAAGCCAGTTAGTACCTGATCTAACAAGGCGGGATGGCTGACCACTGTTGGCAACTGTTGCGGTAAGACTACATCTAGGGTTAAATTACGCCGCTGTGCTTGTTTTTGCCAGCGGGGGATGCTGTTGTGAAAAACCCGAGCCAGAGATATACAGGTCAGGCTAACAGGGGTTTGCTTGGCTGCTGTGGTTTCTAATTCTACTGCCCGGAAAATCAACTCCATGCGGTTGATTTGTTCGCTACACTCATGGTCAATAATTTCTATACGCCGCATGACTTCTGGAGGCAAGTCACGACGTCTAAGCAGTAGTTTAGTCAGGGTGTGAATTGTAGTTAGGGGTGTCCGGATTTCATGGGTCAAAGCTCGGAGCAGCTCAACGTCAGGTGTAGCTTCAGAATTTTCTTTTGGGTGAACAGCAGAGATTCTAGGAAAGCCTCGCGCTTCATTTTTCACCAATCGTTGCCAGTTAGGCTCGCTTCCTTTCTGTTTCTTGGCAAAGGGTGTACTAGAAGACCCATTTTGTGAGTGACTACCAGTTTTGACCGTATCCCTCTGATGCTGAGGTTGTCTTGGCTGAACCATTGTTGACTCGGATATTGTAACCGGTATAGTATGGCTCAGTGCTACTGAAGGCAGTTCTGGTAAATTCTTCAGAAGCCCACGACCAAAGTTCATTACAATGCGGTAATCGGGGGGCTTTGGCACAAATTTTTCGATTAAAGCTTCCAACTGCCTCAGATGATGAGAACTGCTCAGTAATAGTCTACGGCGCAGTGATGCCCAAACACGTTGGATATCTTCTGGATCAAAGGAGAATTGAAAGCCTGGAACCCCAAAGTGGTCTTCCCCAGAGACCATGACTAAGCTAAAGTCTTTGGTAAAAACTAAACAAAACTGCTCGTTAGCTAAGGGGTCTCCTGGAAACAGGGGTAACCTGTAGGTCGTATTTTCTACCAATGGAGTAGTCTCAGGTTGAGCCGGAGGTAGCTGGAAGGGCATAAAAGCCCAAGCATTCAAAGCGTTGTTCGTAAAAATCCCAGTCTCGAAACTTGCCAGTAGCTCTGGATCACTTAAGACTGGAGCAGGACCAGCTAGAATTAATCCTTGCTTCGACGAGTGTTCGGGATTATGGCTTGTTGTTGATGGCTTGCCTGAAACCCCTGGCAACAGCAACTGTTCCAAGGTAGCGATCGCACTTTGCCATTCCCGTTGAGCTTTAGCTGCTGCTGCCCGATGCTTGGGGCTAACACCTTCTCTTGTCCTGTGACTACTAGCACCTACTGAACAAGTGTCAATCACAGTGGCTTGCTCTACTGAAACAGCAACCTTGTCATCGCTTTCAATTAATTCCTGTTGGGATAAAATTTGACTTATACTTGGTAATAACCACCTTGGCACCACAATCCACCCCCGATGCACAGCTAGTGCAGTAATTCAAACTATCAACTCCTTTGATAAAGATGGTAATGTGATTGCTGATAGTTTAAGGATCGTAGAACCGAACTTCTACGTAGCAATTCCCGTTAACCTAGGCATTGGCAAGAAGGAGCTTAAACAGGAATTAACAGTTTTAATCAAGAATATCAAATTTTTCTGGCAAACAAGATAGACTACCTTCCTGCCTCTGTTTTGGTAAGCTAATAGCTAGCGGCTAACAGCTAGCAGCTAAAAGTTGGGGCAATTAATCAAAATATGGCAAAGATCGAGACCAGAACCGAACCCATGGTGATCAACATGGGTCCCCACCATCCCTCCATGCACGGCGTTCTCCGCTTAATTGTCACCCTGGATGGGGAGGATGTGATAGATTGTGAGCCGGTAATTGGCTACCTGCATCGAGGCATGGAGAAAATTGCCGAGAATCGCACTAACATCATGTATGTCCCGTACGTAAGCCGATGGGACTATGCAGCAGGGATGTTCAACGAGGCAATTACAGTCAATGCCCCAGAGAAATTAGCAGATATTCCGGTACCCAAACGTGCCAGCTACATCCGTGTGATCATGCTGGAGTTGAATCGGATTGCCAATCACCTGCTGTGGCTTGGACCATTCCTAGCAGATGTAGGTGCCCAAACCCCATTCTTCTATATCTTCCGGGAAAGGGAGATGATTTATGACCTATGGGAAGCTGCCACTGGACAACGGTTAATTAACAACAACTACTTCCGTATTGGTGGAGTTGCGGTTGACCTACCCTATGGATGGATAGATAAGTGCGAAGACTTCTGTGACTACTTTGACCCTAAAGTTGATGAGTACGAACGGTTAATCACCAACAACCCTATCTTCCGCCGTCGAGTTGAAGGTATCGGTACCATTAGTCGGGATGAAGCCATTAACTGGGGACTTTCTGGCCCAATGCTACGAGGTTCTGGAGTCAAGTGGGACTTACGCAAAGTTGACCACTACGAATGCTACGACGACTTCGATTGGGAAGTACACTGGGAAACCGGGGGTGATTGTTTTGCCCGGTATGTGGTGCGGATTAGGGAAATGCGGGAGTCAGTTAAGATTATCCGTCAAGCCTTAAAAGGACTTCCTGGTGGTCCTTACGAAAACCTAGAAGCCAAGAGGATGGCAGAGGGCCGCAAATCCCAGTGGAACGACTTCGATTATCAGTTCATGGGCAAGAAAATTGCCCCTACCTTCAAGATTCCCAAGGGCGAACACTATGTCCGTCTTGAGTCTGGTAAAGGAGAACTAGGAATTTTCATTATTGGTGATGATAATGTCTTTCCTTGGCGTTGGAAGATTCGTCCAGCCGATTTCAATAACTTACAGATTCTGCCCCATATCCTCACAGGAGTCAAAGTTGCCGATATTATGGCGATTCTCGGTAGTATTGACATCATTATGGGGTCAGTAGACCGTTAAAGTAGCTTAATGCTTTTAGGTAATAGGCTCAATGGCTCTAGGTTTTAGAGTAAGCGGGTTTTGGCAACGTTGATTAGCTCCGCCTCAAGTACGGAAGCTCTCAACTAATCGAGTATTCCTCCTATTCTTTGCTAAGCTAGGAGGAATTTTTGATTTTAGGTGCGCTCTTACCATTAAGAACTAAATTCGCCACGGCTCGCACCTGTTGTAATACTGTGATGTTAAGACAGCATTTAGCTGTCCGGCAAAATTCATCCCACACCTAATTCGCAGCATAGGTGTGGGATAAATTTTGCACAGAGTATGTATGGAATTGCTATAATATATGTACTGATAAACAAAGCCGAAAATGCTGGTTTGTCAGCTATTTAACTAGCGGAAAAATCGAATTTTTGTATTGTTCCGGCGCGGAGGGGCATCCCGTGTCGTCAATAAAGCTTGCCGAGTATCCGAACCGTTGGGTGGAGTTGGCAAGAAGCCCATACTGACCTTAGAGGATGTCTGAAAAGTCAAAATAATAGCGATCGCCTCCTGGAACGGGCAAAGCTATATCGGCAAAGTTTGAGGCTTCACAGACTGCTAAAAGAAAAAACTCTCGTCAAGATAAGCTGTCAATAGC
>NZ_JAAHHU010000760.1:0-2275 GCF_010672095.1 Moorena sp. SIO3I6
GTTAATCTTTCTTCTGGTGTCATGTCTGATCACTTTGAATTTGAGAGATTTATCTATTAGATTCTTTTTTTTATCCTTATTTATGATATTAAACATTACTCAAAAATTAGGTAAGCATATGCGCTACAGATGGTGATAGCCGTAGGCTGAATGCTTACAAAATTAGTGCGTTCGCGTAGGGGCTCCATTCGCGTAGCGTGGCCCATTCGCGTAGCGTGGCCAATAGGCCAAGGCCAAGGAGCATCGGAAAGCGGTTCCTTACTGGCAGTGCCAGACGCTGCACGAACGAAACATCGCGTTATAGTTTGGTGGGTTAATAACGCACCAAACTAGTCGGAAACTGCTAGAGGTTTAATTCCCGGAGCGTCCATTATTGCTTTGATTTAATAAATATTCCCAAATCCGTCGTATTTCCTCTTGATTTTGACGTTGATAGGTTGCTAACTCGGAAAACAATTTTAAGGTCTCATTGAGGGAAACTCGTAATTGAGTAATTTCTGCTTGATTTTCCTCGATGGTCTGAGAGTGACGATTAATGTATCGTGCTGCTGTCTCTAACAAGTTCTCTACTTGAGTTAATCTTTCTTCTGGTGTCATGTCTGATCACTTTTAATTTGAGAGATTTATCTATTATATTCGATTTTTTATCATTATTTATGATGTTAAACATTACTAAAAAATTAGTGCGTTCGCGTAGCGGCTCCATTCGCGTAGCGTGGCCCAAAGGCCAAGGAGCATCGCATTCTAGTTTAGTGCGCTATTAAACCAATATAACAATTCTCTCCGCCCCCCCCGCCCCACACTCTTCGCCCTACTCCCTACTCCCTACTCCCTACTCCCTACTCCCTACTCCCTACTCCCGATAACGAAAGTACCTAACCCAATTGAGAACTGCTATAGTAATCAGAGTATTGCTAACTTTAAGGTAGGAGAATGACAGACAAAAATTTTGTAGCTGATAATGCTACTACCACAGAAATACTCGAACAAGTTATTGAGGAAATACAGCAAACTCCCCAAGAATACTTACCCAATTTGTTGCAGATAGTTCGTTTGTTTCGTGAGAGTGTTACACAGGATACGGCAGAACAAAGCTTTCGTCAGGGATGGCAAGAAGCCATGACAGGGAATACACTTCCTGTTTCACAGCTGTGGGATGGGATTGATCCAGAATGAACCAGCCAAAATCCAAATCAAGGTTACACCTGAATTCAAGAGAAGCCTACGCAATCTAGCCAAGCGGTATCGTAATATCCGCTCTGATGTCCAGCCGATTATTGATCAGTTACAGTCAGGTGAAATTATTGGGGATCAGATCCCAAGCATTCCCTACACGGTATTCAAGGTCAGGGTTAGGAATAGTAATATTCAAAAGGGTAAAAGTGGCGGTTACCGCTTTATTTACTACCTAAAAACTTCAAATAACATTATTTTGGTTACTATTTAATCAAAGTCATATCAAGGAGATATTACATCCGACAAAATCCAGAAAATTGTGGCTAATTTTAAATCCCAGTAATTCCCTTGTTTTAGTGCGTTCGCGTAGCGGCTCCATTCGCGTAGCGTGGCCCAAAGGCCAAGGAGCATCGCGTTCTAGTTTGGTCGGTTAATAACGCACCAAACCAGTGTTACAACGCTAGAAGTTTAATTCCCGGAGCGTCCATTACCGCTTTGATTTAATAAATATTCCCAAATCCGTCGTATTTCTTTTTGATTTTGACGAATCTCCTCTTGACTTTGACGTTGATAGGTTGCTAACTCAGAAAACAATCTTAAGGTCTCATTCAGAGAAACTCGTAATTGAGTGATGTCTGCTTGATTTTGCTCAATGGTCTGACTATGGCGATTAATGTATCGTGCTGCTGTCTCTAACAAGTTCTCTACTTGAGTTAATCTTTCTTCTGGTGTCATGTCTGATCACTTTTAATCTGATCTATTTATCTATTGTATTTTAGTTTTACTCCTTATTACCGATGTTAAACATTACTAAAAAATTAGTGCGTTCGCGAAGCGGTTCCTTACTGGCAGTGCCAGACGCTGCGCGAACGGAACATCGCCATCTAGTTTGGTACTTTATTAACCAACCAAAGCAATTACTTCTACCCTCTCCCTGGGCGTGTTAACCACACTTACCATATTTATTTTTATCATATTTACCACGCTTACCACGCTTACCACGCTGCACGCAAAGCTAAAATGTGGTAAACTAGGGGAATACGTATAAGCAGGTGGAGAAAAATCAACTACCATCAAAGAAGCTATTATCCACACCATT
>NZ_JAAHHU010000761.1:0-2274 GCF_010672095.1 Moorena sp. SIO3I6
CGCAGCCAGTCTGTGGAGTGATCTTGGAGCGTCAGCTGGGTAAAAATGTGGTGGTGATGCTAATTTGCGCCACAGAATCAGCTCAGGGAGACGTTAAAGATGCCATTGCACTTTTGGCTAATACTCTCAAACCTCTTTAAGGTCAATGGCATGCTCCTTACGCTTAAGGGAAGCTGGTAATTGTCCATCGTCTATGGTGCATTATTTTTTCTCCACCAAAGCTGCCTTTACTTACCAAATATAGGCAGTTTTCTGTGCTGCTCACTTCAAGTAACATCGGATTAATTACCTCCTTAGAAGGGGTTATTCCTTGAGGATTTATTAGTTATTAAAAAAAATAAACTAACCACTAATCAAGATAGGTTTTCCAAATGATATGTAAATATAATATGTCTTTTTTTATTGTCAAATAAAACTCCGGCTCTCTTTCCTAGGTTGCTTTTTTCCTCTTGTCTGCCAGGCAATTTCTGCAACAAGTGTGTTTACAATCCATATAAAACCCTATAACTAGCTTTAACAAAAATTACTGTATAGAGCATCAGAGTCAGTGTGACTTTATTTCTTTTTCAAAAAAGTATCAATAATCCGGATCTATTTAATTAATATTGTATTGATAATTATCCCTGATGCTATCTAGATTTTTTTTTATCTTTTTCTAAGTAATTAATAGGTGATTTGAGCTTTAAATAATCTTCAGGTTTTTTATTGAATAGTTTATATTTTCGGTACTCGATTAGTAGCATTTATTATATCTTTTTAATTAAAATTAATCCTTGATTATAGTAAAGATTTATAATAGATATTTGATAAGCTAATTATTCCATAATTAATCGGGATTTTTAATACAAAGTAATATCAAATATTTTCAATTAAAAATGTTTAAAATAATTTAATTAATTTCATGCGCTTATTGATAATTCAGTATGCTGGAGATTACCGTGAAGCCTTTGAACGCTTAGCTAACGGTGGACCTGAAACATACTATGCTCAGAAATATTCTGTAGATGCGGTAGCTGAAATTGGCAAACAAATTGGGGAAGTTGCAACTCTCTGTTGTATGACCGAAAAACCCTACAATCAGCTACTGGAAAAAGGAGTTCGTGCTATTGGTGCAGGGTTTGATGGAAAGATTAACGTTAAAAAGTTAATCCAATTGATTGAAGATTACCATCCCACTCATTTAGTTGTTCGCACACCCATTCGGGACGTTTTTCGTTGGGCAATTAACAATACTGTTCCAACCCTAGCCCTATTTGCTGAATCTATTCCCACCAGAAAGGTGCGTAACAAGTTTCGTAATTATTTACTAAGCCAATTATTAAATAATGATCGAATCCAATGGATTGGTAGTTATGGGATTGATTCCTCCCGAGTACTCCAGGAGATAGGAGTCCAATCTGACAAGATAATTCCTTGGACTTTTATTGTTACTGAAACCCCAGAATCCTTGTCACCAAAAACTCTACCAGCACAGGCTAAGCCCTGGCAACTGTTTTACATTGGGTCAATGATTGAAGCTAAAGGGGTTGGCGATATATTAGAATCTATCGCTAAATTAAAAGCTAATAAGTTTCCAATCAAATTGAAGATAGCTGGTAACGATAAAACAGGTTTCTTTGTCAATAAAGCTAAGCAGCTACAAATCGAAGACTGTGTAGAGTTTCTCGGAATAGTACCAAATAAGACCGTAGTTCCTCTGATGAGAGAATCTGATCTGGTATTAGTTCCTAGTCGCCACGAATTTCCAGAGGGTTTCCCACTGGCAATTACTCATGCCCTTTGCGCTCGAACTCCAATCATTGCTTCAGATCACCCGATGTTTATCAATAAACTAAAAGATGGCATCAGTGCGAAAATTTTCGAAGCTGGCAACTCTGTTGCTTTAGCAGAATCTATTCAAAAGCTGCTTTCAGATTCAGATCTTTACCATAATCTGTCTATAGCCTCTTACGAAACCTGGAAGAGTTTGCAGCTTCCAGTAAAATTTGCTGACCTAATTCAGCGATGGCTACATGACTCACCAGAAAATGAACAGTGGTTAATTGATCATCGCTTAAGTTCAGGGCGCTACAACTCAACATCTCCCTAATAATTTTTCATAATAATTATGATGACTAAAAAGAATAAGCCAGATAAAGAATTCCTAATCTATAGGATTTAAGGTGCATTTTAAAAATTGTTCGGATTAATACCAAGTAGAAACTAATCAGCTTTGATTTGTCAAATCCAATAGAGGTCATTAGGAGCAATAGTGCTTGTGATGTCGACGGCGGA
>NZ_JAAHHU010000762.1:0-2273 GCF_010672095.1 Moorena sp. SIO3I6
TGTAATGGAGAATCCAACGACGATTAATTTGCAAAAGTTCAGACAAAGTTTGTTGGCACAATTGCTGTAGGCGGAGCCAATGATGAAGATGTTGACCAATATAAAAAGAGCTATGTCTACGTTGTGAAGTTGAGGAATTTTCCGGTCGTGCTACATATTTTTGAATACCAATACTCTTAATGTTTTGACCGTGGATAATGGCACTAGTCTATGCAATAGCAACGACAATAAGTAGAATATTCACGCTGCTGAGGTTTGAGCTTAGAGCCTTCAAGATTCTAGCCACCTGCTTTAAAATCTCGAAACATCTCTTCTTCTCTTGGTGCGCGTTCCCTAGGTCGGGAAACCCGACCGGGGTCGCACCGCAATATCAAAACGCTTTTGGTAAGCTCGAATAGCTAGGTCTAAATCCATCAAGTTAGTTAAGATATACCAAGGTTCTTTTGTCTTAAATCCTTTGTAGTTTCTTGTCTTGATGCAGTCGCTCATGGGGGGGACCCCCAAGACCGCGCTGCATCGCTTTCCACTTAGCCGCAATATTGAAAGTTCCAAAGCCGGTTTGCGTCGCTCACCTGTCGGTCATTGATGAAAAAGTTCATCCCAGGAGTTAAACCCCAATCTCTTAGTTCCTTATATAAGCCATTTTCTACGGCAATCTTTGTATCGCATTTCTGTCTTAAACAAAAGAAGGTACCTTTTTCTGATAGCCAACTTGCCAATTTTGGTGAACAAAATTCTCGATCACAAGCGCACAACCACTATATACTCATCTATTTGCTCTGATAAAACCTCAAGACTTTTTCCTAATACCTCTTGCTGTTCTTTGAGGTTACTACTTCCTTGTCTTGATGCAGTCGCTCATGGGGGAAACCACGGCAGTCGCTCATGGGGGAGACCCCCAAGACCGCGCTGCCTTCCCAAGACCGCGCTGCATCGCTTTTTTGATAAAAAACTCCAATATACTGGCCATGCTCTTTGGTTCCAGATTACACTGACCATCAAAATGTTTATTTCTCCCCAGCTTGTTCTGTCTAGAGCTAAATATATAGTATCATTGGGCTTAAACATACTCCTTAAAAGACACTTTACACAGGGAAACCAAATTTTTTCCACACCTAAATTTTCCTTTCTCAAAAAACGCCGTAATTTCTGCCGACGACTTTCAAACAAAATTGGTAATGGCAGTGCCGTGGGCTTTCCACTCTAACTTCACTTGTTTAAATAATTGAAGACTTGCTACCACTAGACTTAGTAATAGATAAGTACTGCGGTTGAGTTCCTTTTCCAGGATTTCTTGGTATTCTTTTGCTATCATTTTCATGATAATAGGTCGGCTTTGCTATATTTGACCTATCTTTTTTTTGATCTTATGGCTGTATCTTCTGCTACATCTAGCTTTCCCCTACCTCTGTCACCCTGCTAGATGTCACTCAGACTAAACATGATAGTTTTTAGAAATTATTTGATAATTTGATGTTAATAACTTGAAACTGTTTTGTCTAATGGGATCCATTTAGCCGTCAGTGGTCAGCTGATAGCTGATAGCCGTCAGTGGTCAGCTGATAGCTGATAGCTGATAGCCGTCAGTGGTCAGCTGATAGCTGATAGCTGATAGCCGTCAGTGGTCAGCTGATAGCTGATAGCTGATAGCTGAAAACTATAAAACTTTCGGGACGACTTATACCTTCACTTCCATCCCTACTTTTCCTAGCAAATTAATTAACTTATCCACACTAAATCGACTAATTTCACCATTCATTAAATTACTAATCCTCGGTTGGGTTTCTCCCAAAAACTCTGCTGCCTCATTTTGAGTCCATCCCCGCTCCTGAATATAGGAACGTAAATCTAACATCAGATCCGCTCTTACCTTGAGATTCATTGCTTCTTCTGCCTCAAATCCCAAATCTTTAAATACATTGTCATCCCCTAACAGGACGTTGACGGTTTTTTCATCAGTCATTTTTATGTTTATCCTTTTGTTCCTTTCTAAACTGAACCATCTCCTGATAACGCTTCTGTCCTAGTTGAATGTCCCGCTTTGAGGTCTTCTGTGTTTTTTTCTGGAAAACATGAAGCACATAAATAGCTTTTGCTGCTTGTATCAATGTCCTAGCAGGGCGACAAAGGGGATTGAAAACTAGACAGGGCAAGCTCAATGGCACGTTTGCCCTGATTGTAATGGAGAATCCAACGACGATTAATTTGCAAAAGTTCAGACAAAGTTTGTTGGCACAATTGCTGTAGGCGGAGCCAATGATGAAGATGTTGAC
>NZ_JAAHHU010000763.1:0-2272 GCF_010672095.1 Moorena sp. SIO3I6
TAGCTTCCCTTTGCCCCGTATCAGTTAATAGGTCAAATAACTTCATGTGCTGTTCCTCCGAGCTGTAAAATGGGTACGATATCCCGACTGGGCGTGATAATGATTAACAGTGGCAGTAACATAATACTGACCGTTGAAGCGTTTTGCTAAGCCCTCAATCTTGATGACTTTGCCTGCTCGTAAATCTGTACGCCCCCAACAAACCCCTTCACCAGTAACTAAGGTCAGTGCGACATTATTGAAGCGGGCTTTGGCAAATTGATCTGCTTCTGCTTGAGTTAATACTGGGCGATCGCTTACTTGGACAACTGCTGTACTAAAAGCGTCTTTAACCAGGGCAGCACCACTTTTTTGTCCCCCCATTTTTGAAACTTCATCCCCAACCTTTGCTTGTCCAACAATCTCTTGCTTTTCTTTAGGATTCCAACCCCGCACTGTTAACTCACTTATTTGGCCCATAGAAGACAAATGGGGATAAAATTCCATCAAGTCATCCTCAAAGCTCAGGGTTAGAATCTCACTTTCGGCATTACCTACAGGTCGGAAAAATAGGGTTTTATCTTCAACAACTACTTCGTAGTTAATCCGTTTGGCTCTCTGTTGCAAAAACTCAATGTCCGTTTGCTCGGCTTGTAAAATATATTCATGCACTACCTGGCTATCTTCAACTTTAGCCGTGAGTCCTGCATCCCTGGCAATTTTGGCAGCAATATCACTATCTTTCTGCTGGAGGAACGTTTGGGTTTTTTTACCTAGCTGGAGACGATGGCGACGGTCATAACCCCGCACTGTTAATCTGGGCAGTCTATCAAAGGCAAATTCTGGGTCTATGCCAGTAATTTCGCCAATAATTAGGGTTTCTAAATCATCATCATAGCCGAGTTTAACTTCTACAACATTGCCAATGGCAAAGAGTTTTTCGTCATCAATCCAAGTCGTTTCTTCTTGCTTAGTATCTGAATCTGTAAGTTCCAGTGTAAACATGCCTGGTAATTTCACATCATGGTCAACGGTAAGACTAATGACGTGCAATTCCGCTTCCACAGGCAACGGTGAGCCGTTGATGATAATCTCAAAATTAGGAACAAGAGGGCTTTCGCGGTTAGCAACTGGCATAGATCATTTCTATTTGAGTTGTGAACAGAATCCCTTAGGGAAAGGCAAGAGGCAAGAGGCAAAAGGCAAGAGTTAATCAAGTATATAGGGATTTTTGGAGCAGGGAGCAGGGAGCATTCTGAAAGAGCTTGGAGGATTTTTTGGTGTTATGAAAAATCAGCAAGATTGTTCATGACCTATTAGCACCTCAAGTAGCGTGCGCGTAGCGCATTAGCTGATAGCTGATAGCTGATAGCTGATAGCTTACAGAAATGCTATATATCATTCCTCTCAACCTAATTTTGGGATAGTTAAGGTTTGACCAATGTACTTTTCTAAGTTACGTGGATCATCAAGTTGATTAGCTTCGGCAATAATGCGCCAAAGTTTAGGATTCCGGTAAAATTGGGCTGATATATCGCTTAAGGTATCGCCACCCTTGATAATACGAGTGGTGAGTTCAGGATCAGTTTGACGTTTGTCTGCTAATGGACCGAGAAATTCTAGGACAGTAAGGTTTAAATTGGCTCTGAGGGGTTGACCATTGCCTTTAAAGAGGGTGAAGTTTTGGGTCAAACTGGTAATGACACCAATAAAAGGGAAATCGGAACCAACAGGAGCGCCACCCCAAGAAATTTCACAAACTGGCGGATGCTGTTCATCTCGCTCAATGCGAGTTAGAGCCACAATTTTGTTGGTTTCTTGTCGCACATCCTGAAAAATAAGGCTTTCAGTGACATCGAAAAACAGTTCCAACGTTAGCTGACGACTACCTCCTCCTTTAAAGTCCACAGTGGGGGCATTAACCTTTCTTTGGGTTTTGCATTCTTCTCCAGTGGAGTTGTCCACTGGTCCCCAGTTGACTGTTTTACTGATAGAATAAGATTCTGGATTGAATTGTACTGAAATTGCAGCCCCCTTTTTTTCTAAAGGTGTAATCGTCAGCTTGCTTAATATTTGTTTTACTAATGCCATTTTCCGATTCCTCGACGTTCCCTTTCTACCATTAGTTTACGAGCCAGAATACGACTGACTTGTTCAGCCACTTTGGTTAAATCTATCCCTGATGCTGATGCTGTTTCTGGGGTAGACATCGGGGTTGTGGCATTTCCCGACTTTGCTTGAACCGTAGAGTTTTCCACTGCATTGGTTTGACGTGCGATCGCTCCATTTGTTT
>NZ_JAAHHU010000764.1:0-2270 GCF_010672095.1 Moorena sp. SIO3I6
GAATAGTAAGATTGTGAGACAAACAAGGCAACCCAATTGGGCAACCCTTTGCAATACAGAACGCTAGTATTACGAGTCTCAGTTGCAGTCCTGACGGTAAGGTGATTGCCAGTGGTAGTAGCAACGGAATAGTAAGATTTTGGGACATACAAGGCAACCTAATTGGCCAACCTTTTCCAGCACAGAAAGCTGGAGTCACAAGTATCAGTTTTAGCCCTGATGGTCAAACAATTGCCACTGCCACTCTAGATGGAGCTTTCATACTCTGGAATCTTCAAGGTCAGAAACTTCTAACTATTGAGAAATTTGGTGCCACAATCAATAGCGTTAGCTTTAGTCCTGATGGTCAGACAATTGCCACTGGTAGTTTAGACGGAACTGTTAAGCTCTGGAGTCAGGAAGGTCAGGAACTCCAAATCTTGCGAGGTGGTAATAGAGAAATTACAAGTATTAGCTTCAGTCCCGATGGGAAAATTTTAGCTACCGCCAGCAGAGACTTGACCGTCAGACTCTGGAACGTTGAGGACTATAATTCCAAAACTCAAACCCTATTTGGGCATGAGGCGGCGGTTGATAGTGTCAGCTTTAGTCCCGACGGTAACTTAATTGCCAGTGCTAGCTTTGATGGAACTGTTAAGCTTTGGAAACGAGACGGTAGACTAGTCAGGACATTAGAAGGACATCAAGGTGCAGTCATAAGTCTTAGTTTTAGCCCTGATGAGAAATTCCTTGCCAGTGCTGGTAGAGATGGAACTGTCAAACTTTGGAAACTAGACGGTACATTAGTCAAAACCTTAGAAGGAAATCAAAATTCAGTCATAAGTTTTAGTTTCAGCCCTGATGGAAAATTCCTTGCCAGTGCTAGTTTAGACGGAACGATAAGACTATGGAGTTTGGACGGTCAACTAATCAAAACTATTTATGCCTATAAAGGTGATGTTTACAGCGTTAGTTTCAGCCCTGACGGAAAAACTCTTGCTATTGCTGGTAGATATAGAAGTGTAAAATTCTGGGATGTGAAGACAGGAGTGGAAATCCGCACCCTTCTAGGATACGATAACACCCCCCAAGGATACTACTACGATAACTGGGTCGATAGCATCAGTTTCAGTCCAGAAGGAAAAACTCTTGCTACTGCTGATCGATATGGAACCGTAAAACTCTGGGATGTGAAGACAGGAATGGAAATCCGCACCCTTCTAGGACATAGTGGTGCAGTCACTAGCCTCAGTTTTAGCCCCGACGGTACCATACTTGCCAGTGGTATAAGTGACGGGACAGTCAAACTCTGGTCTAAAGACGGTAAAGTACTCCAAACCCTCCAGAGTAGTGGTGCTGCCATCAACAGTGTTAGCTTCAGCCCTGATGGCAAGACTCTTGCTACTGCTAGTCAGGATAAAACTGTAATCTTGTGGAATATCGATCTAGCTCTAAGTAGTCTAGATGAGCTACTGCGACGTGGTTGCAATTGGGCTGGGGATTATCTGAAGAATAACCCGAATGTAAGTGAACGCGATCGCACTCTTTGTGAAGGCATCAACTAAAAAGTGATTAATCCGTTGGTGGGCAGTGCTTACTAAGGCTATTGGCAACCACATGAATCTCTCCAAAGCACTGCCCACCCTACATGAATTTTGGTCACGCTTCTATGGTGGGCAGTGCCTCTGAGGGGGTGACATGAGCCCTGAAAAGCTTACTATATAAGGCTTTGATGCCAATTCTCTCAGGAAAGATAAACTCCCAAATTGACCCTTCTTTGATTTTCTGGACGCTCAAACCATTATAACATAGTCCAAGGTCAGCCCAAAACAGCATGTATCTTTTTGTAACAGATGGGCTGAATATCTTACGCAGTAAGGATTTTAGCTTGCATGTCACCCCCCCAGGCAGTGCCTACTAAGGCTATTGGCAATCACATCAATCTGTCGAAAGCACTGCCCACCCTACATGAACTGAAGAATAACCCGAATGTAAGTGAACGCGATCGCACTCTTTGTGAAGGCATCAACTAAAACGCGATCGCACTACGGCCAAACGCGATCGCACTCCCCTCCTCGGACACTTCTCTTTCCCTACAGAAGCCCCAGATTCTGATTAGACTTAAAACCAGGAAAGATTTGGGCTAAATTGGAGTTTCCAATCTCCATATGTTCCCTGAGCACAGGCATCAGCACCTCACGAAAATCCGTAGTTACTGCTAAGTCCCGTTGTTCATACAACTGGGATTCCGCCAAGCCGGGCCATTCTCCATAGACCTTACCACCGCGAAC
>NZ_JAAHHU010000765.1:0-2269 GCF_010672095.1 Moorena sp. SIO3I6
CCCATGACCAGCCCTTAGTGTTGTTTATGTCTCGTATTGACCCGAAGAAGGGATTGGATTTACTTATCCCAGCTCTAGAAAAGCTCTTAAACGAGGGACTCCAATTTCACTTTGTCTTGGCGGGAACTAATCCTCAAGACCCAAGTTATGAAAATAGTATCATAGAGCAGATCAAGGCTTCAACTCTATCATCAAATACTACCATTACTGGTTTCGTGACTGGTGACTTGAAAGCAGCATTGTTAAAGGATGCGGACGTATTTGTGCTGCCATCTTACTACGAAAACTTTGGGATTGCGGTAGCGGAAGCGATGGTGGCTGGGACAGCAGTGGTGATTTCTGACCAAGTCCATATTTGGGAAAACGTCAAAGATGCTGAAGCAGGATGGGTGAGTGCTTGTGAGGTTCAGGCTTTGACTAGACAGTTACGGGAAGCCCTTCAAAATAAGGATGAATGCCAACTGCGGGGAGTCAAGGCTCAGGAGTATGCTTTAAAGCACTATAGTTGGAATGCGATCGCACAACAAATGATTCAGGTTTACGGTCAAATTAGTCATTAGTACCCCTACGGGTACTGTCAAACCCCCGATAAACCAAGCAAAATAGATGTATCAGCCAATGAGCTAAAACAAAACAGAGCAATACACAAACGATACATGCAAATGGAACGTATTCAGGAAATTCCTACCTTTAAAATTAATGGTTTTGCTGCTCTGGTAGGGATTATTGCGATCGCTAGTTTTGGTGTGTGGTTAGGTAAAGGTCTAGTCGGGTTTTCCAATATCAACGACTTATTGATCTATACCAACAACTTATTTGGTATTGGTCTAGTGATCGTAGCCTTGGTTGCCCTAAAAGGCTTTCTAACTGTGCAGCCTAACCAAGCCCGAGTGCTAGTGTTTTTAGGGAGCTACGTTGGCAGTGTCCGTACCTCTGGCTTTTGGTGGGTTAACCCTTTCGCCTCGAAGCAACTGGTTTCTCTACGAGTGCGTAATTTCAACAGCGATAAGCTGAAGGTAAATGACGCCAAAGGCAACCCCATTGAGATTGCTGCGGTAGTTGTCTGGCGAGTTGTAGACTCAGCCAAAGCGACCTTTGATGTAAATTCCTATCAAAATATCCTGAAATGTGAGAACCCTGTCTCTTTAGACCGGGGATGAAACAGAGCGACGGGGTTAACCCCGCCGTATCCCTTTATTTAAGCTAGAATAGCAATAAGGAGGTGATGCTTTCGTTGTACAGAACAATTCCGATTAAAGCGACATTTTCAGATGAAGAAAAGGCTTTTTGGGTGTTTCAATGTCAACAGGCTAATAGTCTGATAAATTGTGCTATTTATTACACTAAACAGAAGCACTATAAGTGGCTAAAAGAACAACCAGAAGCCTATAGCACTTACTGGCGTGGGGATGAGTTGAGATTTGGTTGGAAAACGTATAAATGCGCAACCAAATATCCAGAGCTAGATAAATATCTAAAGTTGAGTCCCCACTACAAGGCGATGGCCGCCCAGTCCGCCCAACAAACTTTAAAGTCTGTAGGGGAGGCGATAACCAGTTACAACCAATTAGTCGGGCAATATTACAAAGGTCAGGTAGATAGGCCAAGGCTCCTTAGATATCGTAAGAAAGGTGGATTGGCGGCTATTACTTTTCCTAGGCAGGCTTTGACTTATAAAAAAGGGTTATTTTATCCATCCATCAGTAAAGAGAGTAAACCAGAATTAATTACTGAAATAACATTGGAACCGCCACAATTCATAGATCCAGATTGGGTTAAAGAGGTAACTGTTCGTCCTACTCTGGGACAATTATGGATTGACTGGGTAATTGATGATGGTAACCAATCAGTTGATCATAACCCTAACCTAGATTACTCACAGGCATGGAGTTTTGATCATGGCGGCGATAACTGGTTAACCGGAGTTTCAACTCAAGGAAAAAGTCTGATTATCGATGGTCGGAAACTTAAATCAATGAATCAAGGGTACGCCAGATTAGTTGCCAAATATAAAGCTGGCAAACCTGAGTTTTATTGGGACTCGAATCTGGATAGAGTGCAGGTAAAACGTAATAATCAAATGAGAGATGCGATCAATAAAGCAGCAAGGTTTATCATTAACCGATGCCTTCAAGAACGCATTGGAAATATAGTTATTGGTTGGAATGAGCGACAAAAAGATTCGATAAATATAGGGAGGCGTGGTAACCAAAACTTTGTAGTTATCCCAACAAAAAGATTAATCAATAGACTTGAACAACTTTGTTCT
>NZ_JAAHHU010000766.1:0-2268 GCF_010672095.1 Moorena sp. SIO3I6
TATGAAAAAATCCGTGAAAGTCGCCGCTTCAATCCCCGGAGTCACTTGTCCCAAGTTCGACTATGATTATATCTAGCAGTTCTCAATTGGGTGAGGGACTTACTAGGAGTGGGTTAATGGGAGTAGGGAGTAGGGAGTAGGGAGTAGGGGTAAGACCATTGACTTTACCTCATAAGAGGGTATCGATGGCATTTAACAGTGTCTCTACTTCAGCATTTGAATTGAGAAAAGAAAATAGATGTTGAAAGCGGAGTTTTCCTAGCTGATCTAAAAGAAATTGGCCAGGTAGGGGAGCACCCAGTGCTTGACCAAGGTTATAGCCGCGAAAGGTGCCACAGTTGGGGTCGCTCAGAAGTGGCATTCGTAAACTGAGATCGTTAACAACTTGTTGGCTTTGCCTGATATCTGTACTCGTAATCATTAACACCTCAACTCCTTTCTCAGTGAAACGTTGGTAGTTCTCATTGATGTTTTTGATGTGAGGGAAGCACAGGGGACAGTAATGCTTTTCTGTGAAAATTCGGGTGAATGCCAAGATGACCGGTTGTTTACCCTGATAATCGGATAATTTGGTCTGACGGTTATTGGTAATATCTGGTAGCTCAAAATCAGGTGTCCTTGCTCCGAGTTGTAGGGCGTTAGTTGCTGGTACAGGCACAAAATTGTGGAAGAAGCGCTGATTGATTAAGCCACTAAAGTTAAGGTCTGTGAGCATCAGGGGTTCAATTGTCCTAGACAGGGAATAGTTTATGGTTACTGTTATAGTTTACCTGTAGGCACCCTTAACTGTGGCTAGTTCAGGCAAAGAAGGGCGATCGCTACCCATAAACCACCAGGACTTATAGCAGTTTGCACTTAACTTAGTTACAATAACAACAATAATAAAAAAATTTTGTTATCTCTTCTTTAGTCAAAAAATTACAACAATCAACTAGAGCTTGTTCTAACTCATCTCTAGTCATGGGGACTAAAGAACGCAAATAGTTTTTCAAAATAAACCAAAATTTTTACAAAGTAAGTTTTAAAACTTCCTGGGGGGCGATAATGAAGGCTATAAAGCCTACTGGAGAAGGAAAGCAGCTCTCACACATTGGCGATAATAGTGATGTTTATGGGGATATAAAGAGATAAATTATTGCATTAAATATTCTAAAAAAACAAAAAAAGCAAGTAAATTAATTATGTTTAAACAGAACGATAAAAAAATTACTATGTCGTTTGTATAATATTTGTTTTTAAGTGGTACTATTTACCTAGTGGTCGACACCTTTATGTTTGCCGTTATGACCTAAAAAAAATGCCCAACTATAGTCTAAATTAATTTCTATTGGTGCGCATTACCTAGGCGATGGAATGCGCACCGCAATAAAATAATAGAAACAAGTCGGTCATTATTGAATTTAGTATCTTCCATACTATATCCTACTCTTTTTAGATATCGGAACATTCTTTCAATAACTCTATACTTGGTGATAAGACTTGTTTTTGTTCCTCCAAGCTACTGCTGCATTTTTTTGGTAATAATTCAGGGCGTTGCATAATTTTGTTGTCAACAAAGAAAAATTATTGACAATAGCCTCCGATTTTTCCGGAGGCTATTTCCTTAAACCCCTTGTCATACCTGATTTTTCCCCCTAATTGTCGCCCCTCTAGGCAGCTTGCTCTCTATCACTTGGCTTGCCAAAACCTTAGCCTAGAAAAAATTCTTGAGCAAGCACCTACTGGAGAGGGAATTTCTAGGGTTCATCTGCTGCTAAAATTAACTAGACTTAGGCAAAATCATGAGTTAGCCAGTTTCTTCAACAAGGTGATTCAAACCGATAGAGGTGTTGAGTTAGATTCAATCTTAATCAATAGATTAAAAAATCTAGGTTTGATAACCTTTGACGGAAATTACGTCATGCCAAGTTGTGATTTATATCGTCAGTATTTCTTAGCACAGCTTAATTAGGCGTGATTTATCGCCAAGGGAGCATTCAGCCGTCAGCTATCAGCTGTCAGCCGTCAGCCTTTGGGCGACGCTACGCTAATGGCTACGCTACTGTTCGCGCAGCGTGCGCGTAGCGCAATCGGTGCTATCAGCTATCAGCTATCAGCTATCAGCTATTGGCCGTAGGCCACGCTAGTTGAGGTGTTTATGGCCTTGCTGACGGACACAAGTGCTTGAAAAGCAAGTAGGGGAGGGGTTGGACAAAACAGAAAAATCTGGGTAAATGGGGTAGTCAATAAAAATCCCAATTATGACCCAGAAAAAAATCTACTCACAAG
>NZ_JAAHHU010000767.1:0-2267 GCF_010672095.1 Moorena sp. SIO3I6
CGGACTTTTTGATTCGACGGCGTAAATTTGACCCCACTAGCCCCTTGATTTTGTGGCAGATTGCCATGGTTGGCAATCTCGGTTTTTACAAACCGGAGGAACAGTTTCGTCCTCTAACTATATTGACCGAGGTCTTAAAAACACATTATGGAGGTGACCATGAAGTGATTGTTTACGAAGCAGCTGTTTATTATCCAGTTTGCAAACCAGTTATCCAGCGTATTCCTCTGTCCAAGCTACCACAGAGCAGTGTTACTGAGGTTTCAACCCTTTATATTCCGCCTCAAGGGTTAGCACCTGTGGACAAAGACATGATGGCGCGCTTAGGTATGTCTTTTGTTAAAGAAGCTACAGGGGAGAAACAGATCTGATGACAGCTTATCAACAAACTGTGTCCAACCTCAAGTTAGCGATCGCACAGAACCCTGAGAAAGCTAAAACTCTAGCTCAGCAAGGTGAGGCTGATCGGCTGATGGGAGATTTTGAAGCTGCCCTCGCTAAGTTCACCCATGCCCTTGAGCTAAATTTTAACAACCCTTGGGCTCTCGCTCACCGTGGAGAAACCTACTATCAGATCAAACGTTATCAGGAAGCCCGAACAGATTTTAGCCGCGCTATTGATCTCAACCCTAACTACCTTTGGGCCCTCGCTCACCGGGGCGTAACCTACCGCTTTATGGGGGAAGCATATTACACAATCGCCCTGGCTGACTTGGAGCGAGCCATTGAGCTGAAGCCGGATTACCTTTGGGCAATTGCCTATCGTGCCCGAGTTTATGAGCTGATGAAGTGCTACCAGAAAGCCCTGACTGATTTTGACCGTGCTATCGCCTTTGACAAAACCATATTTGTGAAAAATTGGCGGATTGAGAGAGGGTTAATCCTTTGCTACGACGGCCAATATGCTGAGGCGATCGCTTGTTGCCAGCAGAGGTTAGAAGAAGTTCCTGATGACACTACAGCTTTATACTGTATTGCAGTAGCGAAGGCTCGCTGGCAGGGATTGACCCAGGCCAAAAGCGACATTGAGCTTACGCGGACAGTATTGCTGTCTCAATGGCAGACAGGGGATCGAGGAGATATTCTGTACCGACTGAGTGGCTTAGCCATCTTGGTAGGTAACTGCGAACAAGCATGGGAATATCTACAAGACGCTATTCCTATTAATGATGAAGCCATTGAGTTAGTCGGTCACGACCCAGCTTGGATGGAGTGGCGATATCACCCGAAAACTCAGGCATTACTCGCTATAGGAAAGGGAGTAGGGAGTAGGGAGTAGGGAGTAGGGAATATGGCATCAACAATGCTCACAATTCCTACAGGGATTGCTATATAGCGTTTTATAGCCTAATCAGGTACACAGGATTTTTTCACTGCTCCCGTCTTGATGCAGTCGCTCATGGGGGAAACCCCCAAGACCGCGCTGCATCGCTGCTCCCTGCTCCCTGCTCCCTAAAAACATCTACCTCACCCAATTGAAAACCGCTATAAAGCGTTTCAGACAACAAAGCTCAATCAATTAAGTTTCTAATAACAGTCAAGGAGGAATTTGATCCAGATGGATAATAACACTTGGGCTCTTGCTCAAAAAGCAGAAACTCTTCGCTTGTCAGGAGCCTATGAACAGGCGATAGAGAAATTTGAAGAACTTCAAAACAGTGACTCGGACAATGCTTGGCTAAATGCCCACCTAGGAACAATTTACTACGAGTTGATGGATTATAGGAAGGCCGAAAAGTACTTGAAAAAAGCCGTCGAAAAGAATGATAACTATTTCTGGGCTCATGCACAACTAGGTGAAAACTACCGTCTACGAGCAATTACAGAAAATGATAAAGAGCAGAAAAAGGAATCTATTAACTCAGCTATAAAACATTTTGAAAAAGCGCTTGATAATAAAGCACCAGAAAACAGCAACTATGGGTGGGCATTAGCTCACTTGGGAGCAACCTACCGCCTGAAAATAACTCTGGATAAGAAGAAATTAGCCAAGAATGAGATAGATGAACAAAGTAAAAAACAAGCTTTGAATTATCTTAACAGAGCGATTGAACTTATGCCCACATATGCCTGGGCTTGGGGTATGCGATCGACAGTTCACAGATTAGCTCAAGAATACGAGGAGTCATTGTGGGATTTGGGAGTAGAAACACAAATATCTCCAGACATGGAGACTTTACAACACTCTCCTTCTCCTGTTCCATTCTTAGTAAGCAGGAGGGTAAGTCTTTATGAACATGCATTTCTGTTTTTTTATTTAACGAAGA
>NZ_JAAHHU010000768.1:0-2261 GCF_010672095.1 Moorena sp. SIO3I6
TGAAATTCTTCGGAGGCATCGGGTTATATTGATCCATCAATGCTCGATAGTCACTACAGCAGCTAGGGAGGTGTCATTGTAACTGGGTACCACTTGCGAATTAATCAAATTTGTAGTATAATCTATCCCAGTATCAAAGAGTAGAAATACATCATCATTTTCAATCAAATTAATGGTGTTTTTAATCGCCCTAGTGGGATTGTATCCATCATCATAAGCCTGAATCACAATTTGTTTGCCATTGATACCGCCTTGGCGATTAATATCTTCTATATAAGCCATTGAACCTCTATACAATTCAATGCCTAAACTTCTAGATGCTCCTGTAAATGCAGCAGACATTCCCAACACAATATCATCCTCTTGGCTCTTCCCTGAGAAACCTGATACCAAAACAAGCAATAGAGATAAAAATAGAGATAAAATAATTAGACCCAGAAGCTTTAACTGATTGGAAATGTGTTTGCTTAACATATAGCGGTTTGCGTGTAGGTTAAGTTAAGTTAGGATACTAACTACTAACTACTGACTACTAACTACTGACTACTTCTTCTTATTGTAATTAGCGCGGGTGGCAAACCGCTATATCCGATTGTCCTATGCGATCGCTATTCTTAAACTATCAGCGATCAGCATCTTTACGGTTGTCCAGAACTACTTATATCTTCGTCTCCAGAGCCTTTTTCGTAAGTTTTCCGTGATTAAAAAGCTGAAGGCTGACGGCTGACGGCTTACGTCTAAACTTGAAACACCGAAACTTCTGTTTGTAATCCTTGGGCAGTATCATCCAATCGTTCCAGAGCATTATTCGTATCTCTTAGAGAGTCAGCCGTTTGTTGTGAGGCTTCGCTTAATTGAACCATCGCCTCGCTAATTTGTTGAGCACTTTTTGATTGGTCTTCAACACTTTGATTCACCATCTCAAACCGGGGAGTCAGGCTCTGCACTTGCTCAATTACTTTAGCAATTTGTTCACTAATCTTGCCGACATTTTCGACACTAGTACTGACATCCTTGCTAAATTTATCCATTTCCATCACCCCAGTTGACACTGCTGATTGCATCTCTTTTACCATGGTCTCAATTTCTAGGGTAGCCACTGCCGTTTGGTCAGCTAGCCGCCGAATTTCCCGAGCCACAACCGCAAAACCAGCCCCATACTCTCCTGCTTTCTCCGCTTCAATGGCAGCGTTGAGGGATAGTAAATTAGTCTGATCGGCTACTTTAGTAATAGTGGTGACAACGCTACTGATATTATTGGCTTTTTCATTCATCACCCCCAGTTTGGCAGAAATAGAACTAGTAGCATTGGCTAAGTGACGCATGGTACTTTCCATACGCATCAGGTCTTGTTGACCATGGCTAGCAGCATCAGCAGTAATTTGAGACAGCTGAGCGAGTTGCTCCATAGTTTGAACTAATTCCCCAGAGGTATTGGCAATTTCTTGAGCTGTGCTTGTCACCTCGTTGGTGGAGGCTAATTGTTCGGTCATGGTTGCTTCTAATTGCTTACCAGAGGCAGCAATTTGGGTGGTGGAGCTAGTCATTTGGATACCAGACTGCTGCACCTTATAGATCAATGAATTAAGGTTTTCAGTCATCTTTTTGAGAGATTCCAGTAATTGTCCAATCTCATCCGTTGAGGTAATTTCCACCTTGGTACTCAGATTACCAGCCGAAACTTCTTCTGCTATATCTACTGCTTTGTTTAACGAATTAACAATATCGCGGGTGACAAAAATTCCAAAACCTAGAGTAGTACCAATGATTAAAATGAAAGCAATCAGTACGATGTTGATGGTACGCTTTTGGTCTTCTTTCGCAAGATTGGCTGAGTTTTGAGATAATGTAATAGCTCGCCGCAATAGACTCCTCATTTCTGCTTTCAGTTCTTCTGCGGACTTTTGCATCCGTTCTGCAGCAAATTCCGCTTGATCGGGTTGATTCTCAACAACTAAACTGAACGCTTCTTCAGATTTATCACCATAACGATCATGCATTATTTTATATAACTCTAATTCAGATTTAAAATCTGACCAGTAGTCTTTTTGCTGATTACTTAAGGCTTTTTGGATTTCACGTTTGAGGATGTTATCAACTTTTATAAGAGCGTCGTCCACTAATCCATCCCTTCGGTTGAACTCCGCTCTGGCTTCACTAAATGTGTTTCTAGCAGTGGTGCTTTCTGCATATCGGTAATTAAATCGAAAAGCTCGTTCAAAATTAACCCTCTGAGCAAGTTGACTTTCTTGCATTTCCGT
>NZ_JAAHHU010000769.1:0-2260 GCF_010672095.1 Moorena sp. SIO3I6
GTTCGATGGATTGGGCACTGCCAAGGCCAACAGGCAACAGGAAGAATGACAAAACAATAGTGCTTCGCCACACCAGTGCTAACATTTGTTGATTTTTACGCTTCATCAGAACGTCCTTTCTCTGTTGTTGACACTCCCCGGGCCTTAAGGCGCGGGGATTCTTTCTTCCCAGGGATTCCGACGAACTTGCCCTCAGAAAGCATCTTGACCGTGTGTCCCACGGCTGCAAGCCCACGTAGGCAGACTACTTGAGCGGCTGCCACATCTCTATCTGTGGTATAACCGCAATTTTCACAATGATGGACACGCTCAGCCAAGGTCTTTTTGCCAGTTTCAGTTAAACAATTGGGGCAAATTTGGCTAGTCTTTTTAGAGTCTACTTTTTGGAAGTAAACTCCACGTTTAAAGCAGCACTGCTCTAGTATTTGGAAAAACTGACCCCATCCTGCATCTAAACAGTGCTTACCCAGCATACCCCTGGCCAATCCTTTCAGGCTTAGATCTATGTCCTTCGGACAGGCTTCGCCAACAACAAAGATCATTCCAGCCCAATCACAAAGATTATGAGCTAATTCCCAATGGTAATTCTTCCTGACGTTAGCGATTCGTTCGTGTAACTTACTGACTTTTGCTTGTGCTTTGCGACGGTTACTACTTCCAATACGCTTCCTACTTACCTTCATCTGCAGCAATTTAAGCTTGCGTTCGAGGCGCTTAAAAGGGCGCGGATTAGGAAACAATTTACCGTTGCTGACGGCTGCAAAATGTGTAATTCCCACGTCAACACCCAATGGTTCCCCATGAGGCATAATCTGGGTAATATCCACATCCCATTGCAAAGTCAACATTACATACCAGCCAGTAGCACGCCTGACCACCCTGGCTTGCTTGATTACAGCATCTGCGGGTATTTCCCGTGATTGCCACATCTTCACCCAGCCAATCTTGGGTAATTTGACTCTCCCGGATTCAACCGGTTTGACTCCTAGTTGTGGAAAAACAAAAGACCGCATTTGCCCCTGCTTCTTGAAGCGGGGAAAACCATGCCCTTGCTCCCATATATTAACAAAGGCTTTTTCTAGTCTTTTGAGGGTTTGCTGCAAAACATGGACTTGAACAGCTCTAAGCTCTTCAATAGCTTTCCTAGCAGCAGTTAACCCACGGCACTGACTGGCATAAGTGGGACGTTTAGTATCGGCTGAAATGATGTACTCACTACGGACAGAGCAAGCGTTAATTACACAACTACGAGATTTATACCAATCCTTTCTTTCCGCTAGTCCATAGTTATAAACTTTGCGACACTGTTCAAGCCAGTTTTCAAACAAAGATACTTGCTTAGCGGTAGGTTTTAATTTGAACTCGTAGGTTAGATTGAACACTTTGCTCACCTCCAAGTCTCAACTATATGACATTCTTGAGCTAACGAAAGCGCCTTAATTCAAAGACATAGGATTTTTAAAGCCTCCCTAGAAGGGCGGGGCTTGAGACCCACTATTTTTGGTCATCTTGTGCTGCCCATAGAGGCTCTATCTTACGTGCCAAGATCAACTCCCCTACGTGAACTACCCCAATCCGCTTCACTGAGATTGGGGCGCGCCCTTAACTCAGCTCATGGAGAGACGGTTTTATTCGTCTTCGGAGCTTCCCGCTTCAATGGGTCACGCCTTTTTGTACAAGTACAAATTGGTCTTACTGTCCCTCCACAGGCTCAGAACCGCGTCCCACAGTCCTAAACTCAACTCGCCACTCTCACCTTGGTATGACAACAATCGTCAACCAGCTGGGGCAAGAGTCTTCCCTGAACTCTGCTCTTTTTGTACCAAGCGTCTTACCGCTACGAACGGTTATCTGTTCCGAGACAGTCAGGCGGGTCAACAACCAATACTAAATTAGTGCCAAATAACACGCTTTGACAACTCTTGAGGGGGAGTATCCATCCCCACCTTTTTGAAGAATGGGGAATTTCGTCCCGGAGACGAAACCACTCTTGCCTCCCCCGATTTGTTAAATCCATTTCTTCTAGTTTGCCACCTCCATGACTGAAAGGGTGAATGCCCTTTGATCCCAGTTGGCCAATCAGTAGACCAATCAGTAGACCACAGTTAACACACTTTTGGTTACACCAACAGGTCCTTCTCAGCTTACCCCCTAATCAGCTATGGGGCTATCCAAGCTATAGCAAGTCTTCAAAGTAGCACTACAGATGCAGATGGCCAGAGGTCGGGATGACCAGATCGGGAGATGGCCAGATGAAATT
>NZ_JAAHHU010000077.1:0-31986 GCF_010672095.1 Moorena sp. SIO3I6
GGTGAGGATTTAGGACTGGTTGCGGTGGTTTTAGTGGGTTTATCGAAGCCAATGACCATTGGATACCTTGATTGTGACATCGGTTCCCCTAGCATATTATGAGTTCGTTTTTCTTGCGCTTACCCTGCCTACTTATGCTCCATCGGTAATAATAAAAAGGGTAAAAGGAAGAGCTTCTCATCATCTCAGAAGAGAATTCCCTGAATTACTAAAGCTCCCAACTCTTTGGTCTCCTAGTTATTTCTGTTCAACTACCGGAAACGCAAACACAGAAACAGTGAAAAGGTATATTGAAAACCAGAAGGGCAAATAACACGAGAGCCGGGATAAATCCCGGTACGCTCCACGCCTACCTAATAAATTAGGTAGCTAACTCTCGCTTGTTAATTCTCTGTTTGGTAAATCCCGAATATGAGTATTAACAAAAGCTAAGCTCAAGGCTTTTAGGTAAGAAAGTCCGACCTGAGGATTGGAACCAAGTAATTCTCTAGGAAACAGGGCAAAATCGTCGCCCGATGCACCACTAGTGGAGAAGTGGTTGCCATCAACAATCATTGCCAGATATTTTTCTGGGGTATTGAGCCAGATAAAGGGGTGAATCTGTTCTGGGACAGTTGGCGCTACAATGTCGTGGCTACCTGCCATAATCATGACCGGCACTTGAATGTCAACCAAGCTAGCTGGACCAAGGGCTGTGCTGGTAATAGGATTAACAGCGATTACTGCTTTGACCCGTGGATCCTGCAAGTCATAATTAAACGGGGGTAAGCGATTGGCAAGGCATTGGAGCAGTACAGAGAGATTGAAGGTTGGGTCTTGATCAGGACACACTTGGCGCAGTCTTAAATCATTAATTTCTGCACCTGCTACGGCTAAAGCTGTGTAACCCCCAAATGAATGACCAATCACACCTACCTGTTCCAGATTCAGCTTATTAGCTGGCCGTAAAAGAAGCCCCACACCTCAATCCGCAAGGATGAGTGTGGTTAGAAGTTACCGCAAGAATAAGGCAGCCTTTATGGTTGGTCGGTTATGCGTAAAAGGGTTAAAACTTTATGATTAAGGCTGCCTTAATAAACAGGTTTAATCTCCGGGATGAATTTTACACAGGGTATGCACGGAACAGGGAAACGAGCTATCAAGCTTGTGATCAATTCAGACGAAGTCATACCGCGTTTCTGTGCTTCTTGCTAGAACTGCCTTTTTTCAAAGTCGGTAATTCTGATTACTAGTTTTTTGTCTTTGATTTTGGATTGACATTTGTTCAGACGCTTGTTACAATCTTAATAGGTCGGTAAACAAGGTAACAACCAAGGATGAGATTAGCGTATCAGTACAATATCAAGCCAACAAAAGCACAAAAAGCCGTTATAGATAATTGGCTGTCAATGCTGTGTGCTCAATATAATTATTTGTTAGCTGATCGATTTAACTGGTACGAACAGAATCGTTGTTATGTTAATGCTTGTCCCCTTGTTTGTCATCTTTCAGAATTAAAGGAAAATCCCGATTATTACAGCCAAAAAAAGACTCTACCAAACCTGAAAAAGACTCATCCTTGGTACAGGCAGATTCACTCTCAGGTACTTCAGGATGTTGTCAAGAGGGTAAAACTGGCTTTTGATAGGTTCATAAAAGGAGACAGTAACGGTAGGCGAAGTGGGCGACCTAGATTCAAAAAACGGCACCGTTACCGTACTTTTACCTACCCTCAAATGAAAGAGGGATGTCTGGAAGGTGATCTAATAAACCTCCCTAAGATAGGCATGGTAAAGGTTGTACTCCACCGCCCTATTCCCGCTGGATTTAAAATAAAAACAGCCTCTATTACTAACAAATGTGATGGCTATTATCTGGTCTTATCTCTGGAGGACAAGACTGTTCCTGAGGTAAAGCCAGATATTAATCCGGACTCAATGATTGGGATTGATGTTGGCCTTAAAGATTTTTTGACGACTTCTGAAGGGGAATCTGTCGAGATACCTCAGTACTATCGAAAAGCTCAAAAACGTCTAAAAGTAATCCAGAAGCGTGTATCTCGTAGAAAGAAGGGAGGTAAGAACAGGCTCAAAGCTATCAAACAGCTTGGATTACAGCACAAGAAGGTAGCAGACAAGCGGAAAGATTTTCATTTCAAGACCGCAAATTATTTGTTATCAAAATATGATGTTGTTGCTCATGAAAAATTAAACGTAAAGGGACTGGCTAAGTCCCGATTGGCTAAATCTGTGTTGGATGCTGGGTGGTCAAGCTTTCTGACAATTCTTTCAAGCAAAGCCTTAAATGCTGGCTTGTTGGCAGTTGCAGTAAGTCCCAAAAATACTTCGCAGAATTGCTCCAATTGTGGAAAAAAAGTTCCTAAAAAACTGCATGTTCGCTGGCATGATTGCCCTCATTGCGGATGCAGTCTTGACCGGGATCATAATGCGGCAATAAATATAAAAAATAGAGCGGCAGGGTTTGAAGTTACCGTAAGATAGTGGAGCCTTAATCAAAAAGTTTTAACCCTTTTATGCATAGCCGACTAACCATAAAGGCTCCACTATCTAAGGTTTCGTCTCTCGGCAGTCCGTTCTTAAAGCCCAGCGCCTCCTAAGGGATGCCCGGATTGGCTGGGAAGCCTACACCGAACCTGAAAGGTCGGTGTAGGAGCTGTCACCAAAATTAGGGTCAGATTTAGAGAGGTCTTCGAGCTCATCGAGCACATATCGAATATCTAAGGGTCGTTCAATAAACTCTACCGGATTGATTCCATTGGCTAGTCCCTGTAGTACAGCTTGAGAGTATTCAACATTACTCCCGACGTGTTCAGGAACGGCTACAGCAATGCCATGGGATGCTAAGTGTTCTGCTAAATAGGTGAAATGGTTGCGATCTGAGGCAAAGCCATGGGACATGACTACTAAGGGGGCTGGTTTTGGATTGCTTTGGGGTAAGTACAGAGCAACCTCAAACTTGGTTTCTCCGGATAACCCTAGAGGGGATTGACGGCGGCGACCGGAAAGAGTGATGACTTGGTCTGTGAATTGATAAGGACCTGGTTGTTGTAAGTCTGTTAACTGGGAGACATCAATGGTATTCTCGGCAGCGGCTTCTCGGGTGGCTTGGTTTGCGATCGCATTCACGGCTGCATCTCGATATCGAAATAGGGTAGCTAGCTCTTTTTGGACATTGAAGATATAGTCAGTATCAATCAACATCCCCTCGGTGGGAAACTGGCGCACTATATTAATTAGAGTTAGACCTTCGGAGTCAGCTGCTGCCAAAACCAGCGCCCCCCGAAGACTATGTAAACCATTGCGACCAGGGTGCGTTTTGATCATCTTTCCCAAACCTTCCAGAAAGGCTTCTCCCATGGGGGATTTACCTAAGCGGGAGATGGCCACAGGACTGATTTTAATGCGCTTTTGGAGTAGCATCCGCAACTGTTCCAAGGCTTCTGGGTTCAGCATTTGGGCGTAGAACTCAAATTCCTTAGTAATTCTGCCCTCATTGGCAAAAATCTCGATGGATTCCCGGGAAAGGGACAATTTTAACGGACCATAGTTAAAGTAAATGTATTCTGCACTAAAGGCTGGCTTTGGTGTGACTACTGTGGGGAGTATTCCTAAACCAAGGAATAAGCAAGTATATAAAAAACCTAGTAGTTTCTTGGGTTTGGCTTTTGCTTTCACGAGTCTAGTCTTCTCAGTCTTAGGCTTGATGAGGAAGATTATATAGCAATTCTCATAGTCATGAGGTACGCTTTTCAATCTCAAAGTCCCCCTTATTAAGGGGGATTTAGGGGGAACAATTTTTACCTTATGGGATATAGAATTGCTATAATACAAACGAAGAGCAATGTATTGTTGAGACTTCTAGTTATAATAATTAATTAATTCAAGTCATCGGCAGGTGAATAATTTTCTCTTGATATTATTGATCATAATAGCATTGTGCAATTATAATTAACTCTTCAATTGGCTTTCAACTGGGCTTGTCTTTCTGCTTTGATTTTCCGGAGTCGAGCCACCGCAGGATGAGGATTCAAGGCTTGAGCTTTACGCTGTTGATGTCCCCACTCTAGCCAGTCAGCAATGTATTGACTGACTGTCTCTTTGTTCTGTAGATAATATAGAATTGTAGCGTAGACCTCTTCTAAGGTTAGAGTTGAGTATATTTTCGCAATTTCTTCAGCATTACTTAAATAAATACTCGTACAATACGGTTTCAATGCCAATTCGATGACCTTTTCTTGATGCAGCGCGGTCATGGGGGAAACCCCCAAGACCGCGCTGCATCGCTTAATGCGAATGTCATCAGGAGCAAGAAAGTTAAAATAGTCTTCTAGTTGCATAATAAAATTGATTGCGATCGCGTGTTTAAATGAGAGTAAAAAAAATGATTGCAACAGTAAATAGCGATATTTTTATTGTCGATGATTATACCAATAATATTATCTATATTTTACCAAAATTAAACAGACATGACCACTAATAGTAAAAGTTTTAGATTGCCATAGGATAACTAATTTTAGTAGAAATTAGAGTCAACTTGGGCTATGTTTGCTGAATCTCAGAAATAATTCCTGGCTCCCATTGAATGACCACACCCCGATCGGGTCAGACCTCGGCTTGGTGGCCCTGGAATGCTAAGTTACTCTGTCTTAAGGGAAAATATAGTTTGCTGGGACGTTGCTGATGGCGAAAGGAAACTATTGGAAAATTCTCCGCCATCTTTCCCATCTCTTTAGTGTTTTATTAAAAATCAAGCAAATATGACTACTACTTCCACTGGACGCTGGCAATTCTGGATTGATCGAGGTGGTACCTTTACGGACATTGTGGCAAAACGACCGAATGGGCAGTTGATAATTCATAAGCTGCTTTCAGAAAATCCAGAACGGTACCAAGATGCTGGAGTACAGGGAATTCGAGAGATCTTAGACATCCCTGTTGGTAAGCCAATACCAAGTGATGCCATTGAAGCGATCAAGATGGGAACGACAGTAGCCACCAATGCGTTATTGGAACGGAAAGGCGATCGCACTGTCCTAGTAATTACTAAGGGCTTCCAAGATGCCTTGCGCATTGGTTATCAAAATCGCCCGAATATCTTTGCCCGTGAAATTGTCCTCCCTGAAATGCTCTATGAACGGGTGATTGAGATAGAAGAACGCTACAGTGCCCAGGGTAAAGAGCTAATCCCCATCAATCTGGCTCAAACCCGCCAATCCTTGCAAGCTGCTTATGATGACGGTATTCGTAGCTGCGCCATTGTCTTGATGCACGGCTATCGCTATCCCACTCATGAACAGGAAATAGCCACCATAGCATTAGAGATTGGTTTTACCCAAATATCAGTATCTCATCAAGTGACTCCTTTGATGAAATTAGTCAGTCGGGGGGATACCACAGTGGTTGATGCCTATTTATCACCGATTCTGCGTCGGTATGTAGATCAGGTAGAACAACAGTTGCAGCTTGGCGGGTTGACCAATGAAGTTTTGGAAAATAACCTTCAAGCTACCCGGTCTGAAGGCTTACTGGGAAAAACCTCTGGACTATTGATGTTCATGCAGTCAAACGGAGGACTGGCGGACGCGCAACAGTTTCAAGGGAAGGATAGTATTTTATCAGGACCGGCTGGGGGTATTGTCGGAGCAGTACAGACTAGTCGAATTGCTGGTTTTGAGACGATCATTACCTTTGATATGGGTGGCACCTCTACAGATGTAGCCCATTATAACGGGGAATACGAGCGTACCTTTGAAACTGAGATTGCTGGGGTGCGGCTGCGCACGCCAATGATGGCAATTAATACAGTAGCTGCTGGTGGTGGCTCCATTGTCCAGTTTGATGGTGCCCGTTATCGGGTAGGACCAGAGTCAGCTGGGGCAAATCCAGGTCCTGCTTCCTACGGTAAGGGGGGTCCGTTGACGGTGACCGATTGCAATGTGATGGTCGGGAAGTTGCAGCCAGGGTTTTTTCCCAAGGTGTTTGGAGCGGATGGTAACTTGCCGTTGGATGCTGAGGTGGTAAGGCAGAGGTTTGAAGGATTGGTCGAACAGATTGGGGATAACCGAAAACCAGAGGAAGTAGCAGCAGGATTTTTAGCGATCGCAGTCGAGAAGATGGCCAATGCCATTAAACAGATTTCTCTACAACGGGGCTATGACGTTTCCGAGTATACCCTATGTTGCTTTGGCGGTGCTGGTGGCCAGCATGGGTGTTTAATTGCCGAAGCCTTAGGCATTAAGCGAGTGTTCATTCATCCCTTTGCTGGAGTATTGTCCGCTTATGGAATGGGTTTAGCCGATATCAGGGTATTGAAAGAACAGTCAGTTGAGGCTGAGTTAGTAGAGGGGTTGGAGTTAGAGGGAATTTTAGCCAAGTTGGTGGCTCAGGGCATAGAAGAGTTGAACCACAACCATGCCCAGGATCGGAATAGTAACGAGATTGAGGTCATTCGGCGAGTCCATTTGCGCTATGAGGGCACCGATTCAGCCTTGGTTGTTGGGTTTGGTGGGGTTGATCAGATCACGGAAGAGTTTGAGGGATTGCATCGACAGCGCTATGGATTTAGCGTGCCAGGGAAAACGTTGATTGTCGAAGCGGTTTCGGTAGAGTTAGTAAAGCGGATGGCTATCCCAACAGAACCGATACGGTCTCGTCACAGTGGGGAAATGTGTGCTCCCGTTGCCACAGTGCAAATGTATACCGCTAATCGGTGGTGGGATACCCCTGTGTTTAGGCGAGAGGATTGGCAACCAGGGGATTCGGTGTTTGGTCCGGCATTAATTATTGAGGCAACTGGAACTAATGTGATTGAGCCTGGTTGGAAGGCAGAGGTGACTGAACGGAATCATTTGATTTTAGTTAAATCTGGTTTGGGAGACCAGCAAGACAACCTGGAAATGTTGAGTGATAGCACTATCGATCAGCTCCAACCAAATACCGTCCAAGCTTCACCCCATCCTGACCCGGTCATGCTGGAAATCTTTAACAATCTATTCCGTTCCATAGCAGAGCAAATGGGGACAACTCTCCAAAATACCAGTTATTCAGTCAATATCAAGGAACGGCTAGACTTTTCCTGTGCGATTTTTGACCAACAAGGGCAATTGGTAGCCAATGCGCCTCATATTCCAGTGCATTTGGGGTCAATGAGTGAAAGTGTCCGCAGCTTGATTGATGCCCATGGTGATAGTCTTAAACCTGGGGATGTCTATATTCTCAACAATCCCTATAACGGTGGCACTCATCTCCCAGATGTCACCCTTGTTACTCCAGTTTTCCTCAACTCTTCCCTAGGGCTAAAGGAACCTTCTCCCCTCTCCCCTTTATTCTTTGTAGCTTCCCGAGGACACCATGCTGACATCGGTGGTATCACTCCCGGTTCCATGCCTCCTAATAGTACCAGCGTCAAGGAAGAAGGGGTATTAATTGACAATTTCCTGCTGGTTGAGAATGGTAAATTCCGAGAAAATGAAATCACCCAACTTCTGTTAGGGGGTCAATATCCAGTCCGGAATCTGACTCAGAATATAGCTGATTTACAAGCACAGATTGCTGCCAATGAGAAAGGTGTACAAGAGTTACGGCAGATGGTAGCCCACTATGGATTAGAGACAGTGCAAGCCTATATGGGTTATGTCCAAGATAATGCTGAGGAGTCAGTGCGCCGGGTGATTGATGTGCTCACAGATGGCAGTTTCAGCTATGAGTTAGATGGGGGTGCTAAGATTCAGGTCACGATTACTATTGACCGGAACAACCGTAGTGCCAAGATTGATTTTACCGGTACCTCGCCTCAGTTAGATAGTAATTTTAATGCACCGTCAGCGGTATGCAAAGCAGCAGTGCTATACGTCTTCCGCACTCTAGTGGATGACGATATTCCACTCAATGCCGGTTGTCTGAAGCCTTTGGAGGTAATTATTCCGGAAGGTTCTATGCTCAATCCCCGTTATCCAGCAGCAGTGGTAGCGGGGAATGTGGAAACATCCCAAGCAATAACCGATGCCCTCTATGGTGCTTTAGGAGTGATGGCGGCATCTCAGAGTACTATGAATAATTTTACCTTTGGCAATGAGCGCTATCAATACTATGAAACGATTTGTGGAGGCTCTGGAGCAGGGGTTGATTTTGATGGCACAGATGCAGTACATACTCACATGACGAATTCTCGCTTAACTGACCCAGAAGTGTTGGAATGGCGATTTCCAGTACTTTTGGAAAGGTTTGGCATTCGTCCCGATAGTGGCGGTAAGGGCGTTCATTGTGGGGGTAATGGCGTAATTCGCCAGATTCGTTTCCTAGAACCTATGACTGCAGGAATTCTATCTGGACGTCGAGTGGTGAAGCCTTTTGGGTTAAATGGTGGTGAAGCGGGTGCTTTGGGAAAAAATTATGTGGAACGGAAGGATGGAACGCTTGAGGAGTTGGGTAGTACTGGGGTAGTGGAAATGAATGCAGGTGATGTGTTTGTGATTGAGACCCCTGGGGGTGGGGGATTTGGTTTGGATAGTGGTGATAGTCAATCCTAATTGGTAGGGGGCGAATGGGATCGGCACAGCCCATCCCATTGGTTTTTCCTTTGGGTTAAAAGTCTTAACGGTCTAGAAGGTTAATGGTTAGACCAGTAGCAGCACCTTTAACCGCATTATCTACCACTGAACCATTGTCAATGATCACGCCAGTGACAACACTAGCAGCAGCACCAAACCCTGCATCTTGAACTAGACTCCCAGCACTGTTACGCCGAGCTCTAGTTCTATTGCGCTTAGCTAGTCCGCTATCATCCCGACACCCTACCTAATCAGGTGGGTGTCGGGATGATAGCGGGGCAATGAAGTGAAACGTAATTGCCAACTAAGACTCTTTCGGTTCAGGGAAACGAGCTATCAAGCTCCTGAGTAGTTCGGAGCAGGTTATCCCCCTCCGATTGACCTTTGGTCACGCTACGCGAACAGCTTCCTGTTGAAGTTGCCTTTTCTCAAAGCTAGTTAACCTAATCATTAAATTTTTATATTTTATTTTGCATTCATACATGTAAATACGTTTACTATACTAATAATAGGTCGAAAAACAGCAAACAGCAACAATGAGAGCAGCGTATCAGTACCGATTAAGGCTAACCAAGTCACAAGAGGCAGAGATAGAGATATGGTTGGATATGCTCCGACATCAATACAATTTTCTGCTTGCTGATAGATTCAACTGGTATGAACAAAACCGCTGCTCTATTAACTCCTGTCCTTTGGTCTGCCACCTTCCAGAGTTAAGAAATAATCCTGATTATTTTTCCCAAAAGAAGACTCTTCCAAGATTAAAACAGGATAGACCTTGGTACAAGGTAGTCCAATCTCAAGTCTTACAGGATTGCGTCAAAAGAGTAGATATAGCCTTTAAACGTTTCTTAAAGGGTGACATTAACGGTAAAAAGAGCGGTAGACCGAGATTTAAGGCCAAAAACAGGTATAAATCTTTTACTTTCCCATCCCTCTCTAATAACCCCATAAGCGGTAATGTTTTAACTCTTCCAAAATTCGGAAAAGTCAAGATGATTTATCATCGACCTATTCCAGAAGGGTTCAAGATAAAAACCGCCACCATAACCCGAAAAGCTGACGGTTACTACGTCACGCTGTCTATCCAGAACGACTCCGTTCCGGATATCATCCCAGTAGATAGTGTTTCTAATCCTATTGGGATAGACATGGGTCTAAAGTCTTTCTTAGTCAAGTCCGATGGCTCTGAGGTACCAATTCCTCAGTATTATAAAAAAGCTCAGAAGCGACTTAAAAAGATTCAAAAGGCTGTCAGTAGATCAAAAAAAGGCAGTAATAACAGAAAAAAGGCTGCTCTAAAACTGGGAAAAGCTCACAAAAAGGTAGCTGACACCCGTAAAGATTTTCATTTCAAAACAGTTAAAGAGCTACTAGATAGTCACGACCTGGTAGCTCACGAGAAACTAAACATTAAAGGTTTGGCCAAAACAAAAATGGCCAAATCTATCCTAGATGCTGGTTGGGGTCAATTCCTCTCAATCCTGTCAGTCAAAGCCGAGAATGCTGGACTGATAGCGAAAGGAGTTAACCCTAAAAACACTAGTCAAAACTGTTCTAATTGCGGCACAAAAGTACCTAAAAAACTGAAAGACCGCATTCATTCCTGCCCTCATTGTGGATATGTTGCTAACAGGGATGTAAATGCGGCGATCAATATATTAAATTTGGCGGTAGGGCATTCCGTCAGTAGTAAAGCTTGCCGAGCAACCGAAGGGATACCTGGTGTTGGCAAGAAGCCCGCGTTGTCCCTAAGCGGGCAACGTCGGGAGTATGTCACTAGCATTGACAGCAGCACCAGCGGCAGCGCCATTGGCACTATTACCAATCAATGAGCCGTTGTCACTTAATTCTCCAACTACTGCACCAGCAGCGGCACCAATACCGATATCTCTTAGTAAATCACCCGCAGCTGCTGGTGCAGCGGGTAGTAGTGTTGCGCCTACAAAACCGGTTGTGATCAGTCCTGGTAGTAGAGCACCGAAAATTGCTTTCATCTTTGTGTCCTCTAAATTGAGCAATCGAGCTACTGCTCTTAGGTTAGATCTGCCTCTCGGTAGATAACCTCTTCCATTAGAATTATTTGAACGCGCTCCATCAAGACAGTCAATCTGCCAAAGGTTCGTAAATATATATAGCGCTAAGCCCTATATACCAATTCGATTGATTTGTGATTTATTGCTGCTAGAGATATAGCAGAAGTCAGAAGTCAGAAGTCAGAAGTCAGAAGCGGTGCGACCCTGGTGATTTCTAATCAGCATCAGAATGCGCACCAAGAGAGTCAAACGCTTGCGCTTACTTAGGTTTGAGACTTTTGTCATGTCCTAACTGCCCTGGCGACTGCGATAATCATGAATCGATAAATGCGATCGCTAACTAATCAATGCGATCGCTAACTTAAACTGCAGCACTAAATTCCAGCACTAGGGAATAATTGCGAACACCCTTGCTGGAAAACCAGAACCTTTCAGGGGTTTAGGAAACGTTACTATTGCGATCGCACCATATTCCGGAACCTGATCCAAGTTAGTCAGCAACTCAATCTGATACTTGTCTTGGCTGAGAATATAATTTTCTAGGGAATAGTCCCCTTGGCTAGTGGCAATTCCAGGGTCAGTATCAGTTGTTTCATGACCGGAAGCAGTAATGTAGCGTTCTTCGTAAAGATATTTGAGTACTTCAGCGCTCCAGCCAGGATAATGGGCAATACCATTAGCGTCAGCATTACGCATTTTGGTCATACTAGGCCAAGCCTTAGACCAATCCGTACGCATTGCTACAAATGCCCCTTCTGGCACTAAACCGTATTTCTGTTCCCAAGCTTGTACATCTTCCAGGGTAATTTGATAGTCGGGGTTGTGACTGACCTTGTCGCTGACATCAATTACCACAAGAGGTAGCACCATTTCAGTGACCGGGATTTCATCCTGAAACCGTTTGCCCCTGACGAAATGAGCTGGCGGATCAACGTGGGTACCCCATTGACCTGGAATATTATAGCGCTGTGCCCAAAATCCAGACCCCTTGGTGCCAACCATCTCATCGTAGTAGTAGGTTGTGGTGCGTGTTTCAGGATCAAAGCCTGGCCAGTGGGGAATCTGGGGATGAAAGGTATGGGTTAAATCCACAAACTCATGGGACTTTAGTTCTGCTAATGTATCCCAAAGGCTGGGGTAGTCAGCGGTTTGGGCAGTGCTCGGGTTTGCCAAACCGACTATGACAATCATGGTTAAGACCAACAAAGCTTTAAGCAACATGGCTCTTGCCTAGAAAAATTATCGAATGAAGTATCAAGCATTAAGGATAAAGCATGAAGCATCAAGGATTAAGGATGAATCAGTGTAAGTATTCAGCTATCAGCCGTCAGCTATCAGCTATCAGCTATCAGCTGTCAGCTTTCAGCTTATGGGCTACGCGCACGCTACTTGAAGTGCTTTTGAATAAAATAAGCTGTTCCCGTAGCGTGGCCTATGGCCAACGGCTGACGGCTGACGGCTGACGGCTGAATGCTTACCAATCAGTGTCCATCTTCTATCCATATTTATATAGTTATTGGTGATTTTTAAGCACTTACGCATTTACACAGTTACGCACTTATTTACTCAATTCGACGTCAAACGCTTAGAAATCTGGTTAATTAGTCCACTCACAATTGCTCCAGCCATCAGCACGCCAATGGCGGGAGTAAATACTGGTTCCCAAAGGCTGTACCATAGTTCCAGTCCCAAGGGAATACCAACCGAACGACCAACCAATGCGATCGCAAACCAAAAAAAGCTCAATAAGACTAGAAAAACATCGAGCATTAAAATTTGGTTAAGCCAACGGAGCAATTGCTCTTTCATCTTCAAAATTTCTGGTATTTTAGTTTAATTGTCAACGTTATTAGTTTATTGGTGTGCAGTCATGCTGGTCAAGAGTGAAATAATCGAACTTAAAACCCACGAATCTATCGCTATCTACAATATCACCGATTACATCAGCAAATTACTAGAGGTTACTGGGGTTAAAAACGGTCATGCTTTAGTTTTTTCCAGACATACAACTACTGCGTTAGCCATTAATGAATACGAAGAACGATTACTCGAAGATATTAAAGTCCATCTAGACAAGCTAGCCCCTAAAGATGGTAAATATCTCCATAATGACCTGCACTTAAGGATTGTACCTCCTGATGAGCCGATCAATGCCCACTCTCACCTAATGGCAATGATGCTAAACAACAGCGAATATATTCCTATTATTGATGGCAAATTGGCTTTGGGCACCTGGCAATCTGTTTTATTCCTTGAATTAGATGGTCCTAGAGACAGAACTGTTTTAATTCAACTATGTGGTGAAACCTAAAAACTAGCTTACTAGGAATTGGCTGAAGCAGAACGGTTTCACTAAACACCCTTATCCTAATTATAGATAATTATAGATAGAATGAGCTGAGCAAACTCCGTTAATACATTGGTATCAAAGTTGTGCTAAGATAGATAATATTGGACTCGCTCTCACTAAGAATCCTCTTCCTTCTAAGAAGGGTAGAGTGTCAACATAGTTCGACTTTGAACTGATTGAAGTAAGTTGAGCGTACCCCATCACAACTATGCCGAAATTCTGGTTTAGACTCTACAGTAGCGCTACCATAGCATCACTTCTACTTGCCGCTGGCTTTTGGAAGACTACGCCACTCTACCATGCAGCAAACACACTACTCCCCTCAGTAGCAGTATCCCCTGGGAATCAAGTAGTCGCTCAGGGTTCTCCCCCAGCCTGCTCTTCTATTGATCCGATTACCAAGGGTATGAAAAAAGAACGAAGAGCAACTGCTATGGCACAATTGGCTCGATCAACAGAAGATTGGGATTTTGTGATCAATGAGTGGATTCAAGCCATTGAGGATTTGCAAACTATCCCAGCAGACAGTCCTAAACGGATTTTTGCTCAAAAAAAAATTGCTGAATATATCAAGAACCTAGAGTTAGCTTACCTTGAAGCAGTAGCAACAACTTCATCCTTGCCCTTCTCTAGTTTTGATAACGAAATATTTGATCAGCAGCTGCGGCTTTATCTATCCTATATTGCTGCCGTTGGTAGACCTGACATTCTAATTGTAGGTAGTTCGCGGGCATTGCAAGGGCTTGATCCTCAGCAACTCCAAAAATCCTTAGGGATATTAGGCAAAGGAGAGCTAAAGGTGTTCAATTTTGGGGTAAATGGTGCCACAGCTCAATTTGTTGACTTCCAACTCCGTCAGCTCCTGACTCCAGAACAATTGCCACGGTTAGTGATCTGGGCTGATGGGGTGCGTGCCTTCAATAGTGGACGAGTAGACCGCACCTATCAATCCCTTGTCGCCTCTGAGGGATATAAACGTTTGCTGGCAGGCGATCGCCCCACACTTCCTAAAAGTCAAAAGGAATCTGCCAATACTTGCCAAGCTATTTCTGAGTCTACTATTTCCAGTGTTACTACTAAAATTTATCAAAAATGGGCACCGGAAACTAGACTTTGGGCAACAGCGACCTTAACTTCAAATCGGCAACCTAGACCCTGCAACCTAGACCCTGCAACCTGCAACCTGCAACTGGTTTCCAAACAGTTAACTACCGCCAACACTGGCTATAGTACTTTTGCCATCAATGCTAATGGTTTTCTCCCTATGAATGGAACCTTTAACCCCAAAATTTACTATCGGAGCCATCCACGAGTGTCAGGGAGATATGATGCCGATTATCAGCCCTTCAGTTTTGCCGGTAAACAGACTACTGCTGTCAATGCTATTAAAAGCTTTTTGCGGCAACAAAATATTCCCTTAGTGGTGGTTAACTTACCCCTTACCAAAGACTATTTAGATCCAGTGCGTCTGAATCGTGAACAGAAATTGCAGCAGTGGATGCTCAAACAAACTGGTGAAGGATTTATCTTTATCGATATGGGCAGGCAGTGGCTAAACCAAAATCAGTATTTTGCTGATCCCAGTCATCTGAATCAATATGGCGCAGCAGCAGTGGCTAGCGAGTTGGCCCCTAATCCCCAGATTCCTTGGCCTTGACCTAATTCATAACCCAATTCATGACTTTTTGCCCCCTCAATCGACAATTCTTGTAGCGGGTGATGGGGTGATGGGATGATGGAATAATACCAAATAAAACAGTTTGAATACATTGATTAGATAAAACTTAGATTAAATTTAGATTAAATTTATTAGATTAAAGGGTGTGATGTGTATTGAAAATTGAAAATTGAAAATGTAATTATTCAGGTTTTGGGGTTGTTTGTGAAGCTATTTTGTGCATTTTGCCAGCGGCCTGACTCAAACTGTATTAAACAATCCAAATTTGCTGATTTTTGCTGCCAAATTCACACGTTACAGAGTTTGTCAACCCCTACACCTAAATAATTACATAAACAATTAACAATTAACAATTAACAATTAAAGATTTACCTGCATAGCAAGTGATTAAACTGGAGGAGATATTATTCCCCCAGTCTCCCTTCCCTTTAAAGGCTAGTCTCTTTACATGTTGTTGAAAGCTTTCCCTTCCAAGCCATACACCCTAAAGCAATAACGTTAAACAGACCCAATATCGAACTTGGTTCTGGTACTTGTTCGATTGAGTAGACAGTAGTTGTGCCACTGACCTCATTGTTAACAACTAGCATCGGTGTTTGGTTGGGACTATCCTCTGCTGATATGAACAGCAATCCTTCAAGACCAAGATCCCCTGCTGTACCAGCCTCAGGATCCCCTAGAAAGTCGCGGTTGTTGATGTAATTCACAAAGAATGGATTTTCAGGATCGCTAACGTCATAGACTATGAAGCCACCAATCTGCTCAAAACCGATGAAGGCAAAGGAGCGACCGAATAACTCAACCACTGTTATCCCCTGGGGTTCCGGACCTCTATTGTCGCTGCGGGTATCAAAGTTGTTTTCCTCAGCTTCAGCGTTGAAGAAATCTGGAAATAGGTCAGCAGTTATTTGTTCAAAAGCATCACCACTGTCAAAAACTAGCTCTAAGTCATCCTCTATTACCTTCCAAATTGAGAAGGAGCGTCCTCCAAAGGCAAACAGTTCGTCAAAGTCACCGTCTCCATCAGGGTCACCATTGATCGTTGACACTTGCAAACGTCCAAGAACATCATCTTCTTGTAAAGCGATCGCATCAGGGAAGGCAGTTGGGTCTAAGACTAAGTCATCTATCCGATCATCTTCCTGGAAAAACCTTACTTCTTCACCGTCTAAGTCACCCTCAATGCGGAGGAAATCGCCTTCGTTAGCAGTCACCAAGTAAGTTATGCCGTCAACGGTATAGACATCAAGTTGGTCTGGCTGGAATAACCCAAACACTGGCCTGTTTTGGATATTGATAGCATCGTCTCTATCGCTGGTATCTAAGCCATTATTAGGCTGACTGTGATCTTTGACACCGAGACCCACAACGTTAGTGAACTCATTAGTTTCTAGATTGAGAACACCAATGGCATTGTTTTCCTGGAGTGCTACCCAGGCAGTTTTACCATCGTCTGAGACAGTGATGTTTTCCGGTTGGAGATCCCGATCAGGGGTAATCGGAGACTGGAATAAATCCTCAATACCGAATTCCTCCTGGGATGAAGCCTCAAGTTCTTCCAATGCATCGACAAAGAGGTTAACTCCCTGGTTTTGGAGATACTGCTTTGAGAACGAACTAAAGTCTGCAGTCCTGACAGTAGGATGCTTCGAGTCAAGAAGGTCGATAATACTAACCGACCCCTTTGGATTAAGGATCTGACCTAAAGTCTCTGAGAAGGCTGGCTCTCCTTCATTGGCAACCAGTAACTTTGTGCCATCTGGGGTAAAGGTTACCGCGTCAGGCAAGGCACCAACCGTGACCGATGTTTTGAAGTTACCGTTGGTGTCAAAGAAAGCCACTGTTCCTGGATCAGTTCGCACTTCATTGGCTACGGAAACCGCTAGTAAGCCATTGGTAGAGGCAATACTCGTTGGTGTTGCCCCAAACGATTCCAGGGGAATGGTGGTGGATAACGAGAGGTTGCCTGCGACAAAGTCCAGGACATCCACTTGATTGCTACTAGCATTGGTAACGAATAACCTTTGGCTGAGTGGATCGAAAGTCGATATCTCCGCCGCCCCATCATCGAAGATTCCCGTGGAAAAGGTAGAAATCGGTGTGATGTTTAGGGAGAAGGCGGCGGCAGGTGATGTAAGTATACCCAACAGCAATGTTGAGTTAATGGTTGCTTGTATGATATTAGGCATTTTTCTATGAGAAATAGATGGACTCTGATCTTTTACCATGGTGTTCCTTGCCCCGTCTAGGTATAGGAATACCTAGCTAATACTTTAAATGAAATGGTTATCATGGAATTTATGATGCAATTATGAGAAATTTTTTAAATCAGTGCTCAATTTCGTGTAGTTCTAGTAATTTTCACTGAAACTTCACCAAATCTTTACTGAAACTTCACAAAGTATTTAATCAATCTTTAAATAAGGAATCACCAAAGCCTGATGGGATCACTTTAATTTAAAACCTAATCCAACTTTGTTTCACGCCATTTTGGCGGGAATTTGCAGAATATGATTAACAAATCATACCATAGTTTTGGATATCTGATTAAGTTTTTATATAAAAAAATTATTATAACTCTGAATATTAATCATAATTACTAGTTTTTTTTATAGTTTTATATATAACCAACTAGCTATTGTTTATTTTTTTTTAAACAATATATTAAATCTTATTAATGTATAGCAGAGTGTGAAATGCCGCCATTATCAATAGTAGTTAGGGTAGTTAACCTTGTTACGCCAAATTTATAGCGTCGATCTAGTTATACTACCAAGTAGAATTATTCAATTTAAACTTAATACTGGAACGAATAAAAATAAACTTAATATTAAACAATTTAATATTAAGTTTATTATGTCGTTATTATTTGATAGTTAGCTTCCTATTGTTAATGGTAATATATTCCTTAGATTTTTTTTTTAAACTAAAGCAACAAAAAAAACAATTATAAACTCTAAAAAAATACAATAATGCAATTCGATATACTCTACTATAAGGTGTACCTTCAGAGCCCATAAATATTAAGATATATAACCAATTGCTAGTAAGTAGATAATGTTAGGTCACGACATAAAGTGATACCATATAAAATAGCTCCTAGGTTCTACCACACTAAATGCATCTACTCCGATGCTCAAGAGTCATTGTCTAACCGGGAGGTAATCTATGACTTCTCAAGAAACCGGAGCTTCGAGCTATGCAAGTTCTGCTTTAGGACAGGGTGTCTATGGGGAGGTGAAACTGGTGAAACTAAGGTACTCTCAAAGAGATGATTTTTCGGAGGCTTCACCAAAAGGACAAGGAAAAGGGCTTGGGGTAATAGGAATACCTTTTACCTTTGTCCATCAGGCGAGCGTGTCATTCCCTGTAAGCATGTAACTCGCTCTAGCCCAACTGCACTAGGGTGTTCTAGGATTAAGTTTTCCTGTATTGATCTTCACCTAACCCAAGGAATTAGTAAGGCATCTACAGTTCAAGGGGATAACCGAATCAGTGAATTTACCTATGGGCTTTTGTGTTGAGGTAGATTGTCCTGCAGGAAATCGCTATTCTGAGGTAGATTCACTGAAAACTTTGCTAAGTTTGCTAAGGTAGCCATCCTGACATGGCTAATCCTAGTATCTACCTGTGAAGACATCGGTTCTAACTGTAATTGAGAGTAGGACACTATGTTAACCAAGCTGTTAGGAAAAGTTCTGCTCGTTGGTATGCTCACTTCCTTAGTGAGCTGTAGTCAACCAGCCGAACAATCAAACCCTAGCTTAGAGCCATCGACAATTTCTGAAGACACTAAGGTGATTGTATTAGGTGATATTTCAAAGAATCCAGCCAAAAAGATCCGCCGCTTCCAGCCCCTGGCAAATTACCTGGCTGAGAAGTTGAGTGAGTTCGATATTAACACTGGCGAAGTAAAAATTGCCTCCGATTTTCCTACCATGATCAGCTGGCTCAAAGAAGGGGAGGTACACCTATACTTCGATAGTCTCTACCCAGCCATGAGGATTAATCAAGAGTCTGGTGCTCAACCAATTTTGCGCCGCTGGAAACGGGGTGATGCTGAGTACCACACGATTATCTTTACTATGAAAGACCGAGGGATTAAATCCCTAGCTGACCTCAAGGGTAAGAAGGTCGCGTTTGATGATAGACAATCGACCTCTGGCTATATGTTACCTATGGCTGCTCTCATTGAAGCAGGTTTGAAGCCTAATGAAAAGGGATCAGCCAGTGATGTAGTTGCAGCTAATGAGGTGGGGTATATCTTCAGTGATGATGATGAAAATACTATCCAATGGGTGATTAGCTCAAAGGCAGACGCTGGTGCAGTGGATAACCAGACTTTCGAGCAAGTCCCGGAGGATGTCCGGGACGCCATGACTATTTTGGCTGAGACGGACAAGGTGCCTAGGCAAGTCGTGATGGTTCCAGGCAATATGGATCCTGAGTTAATGGCTCAGCTCAAGAGTATTCTGACTACCATGCATAACGACCCCAAGGGCAAAGAAGTGCTGACTAAGTTCCAGAAGACTGCTAAGTTTGATGAATTCCTAACTCTACAGGGGTTGGAAAGGATGCAACAATTATACAACATTGTTGAGAATCGGTAAATTGCATGGGCAGATTTAGCTGGAGACAATGGCCATTAGCCACTAAACTGACAATGACTATGACTAGCTTGGTCATTGTGGCAGTGGCTAGTGTCACCATGCTATCTCTGCACCGTGAGCAACAAACCTTTCGTAAAGAACTCAAGCAACAGGCGAATCTATTGCTTAATACTCTGATCTTAGTGACTGCTGATGCGCTCTACCTTGCAGATGCTGATGCTTTGGAGCAGGTCATGGAGCAGCTGGGGGATCAGGGGTTAGTGGAGGAGGGTTTCATATACCAAAAAGATGGACGGATCGTAGCCAAAGCCGATTCGGTAGACGGTCAGGTGTATAGTCTCGAGAGTAACTCTGTTGGCCAGGAGCTGCTAAGGCTAAAACCTGATAAGATATATGTTGAGTGGGATGCTGACCAACTTACTGTTGGGAAAGCAGTGATTCTCGGGAATCAGACAGTGGGAGCGATTAGTGTCGGACTGTCTACAGCTCCCCTGAATAATAAAATTGCTGCGGTACGTAATCAAGGTCTAGTGGTGGCAGTAACCGCAGCGGCTGCCGGTACCCTGTTGGCACTGCTGCTGAGTCGGTCAATCACTGAACCATTGCAACAGATGACTGCTGCAACCAAGCGTTTGGCTGCTGGGGACTTGAACCAGAAGATTACTGTTCACACCAAGGATGAGCTAGCGATGTTGGCAGATTCCTTCAACCGGATGACTTCCCGGCTGCGAAAAGTCATTGAAAATTTGGAACAGCGAGCTGAAGCTCTGCGCCAAAGTGAAGGGAAAAATCGAGCCTTGCTCAATGCTATCCCGGATTTAATGTTGCACTTTAGTCACGATGGTATATTTCTAGATTATAAAGCGGCAAGGAATCATAGCTCTTTTGGGTTTGGAGATCAAGTCTTGGGTAAAACGGTGTATAATGTATTACCACAAGGGATAGCTCAACTTTATATCAGCAATGTTCAGCAAGCTTTGGAAACTGGGGAGATCCAAATCTTTGAACATGAGAGGTTTATTAATGGCCAACGCCGCCATTTTGAAGCACGGATTGTGGTCAGTGGAGATAAAGAAGTGCTGACCATTGTCCGGGATATTACGGAGAACAAGTTGGCTCAGATTGAGTTGCAACAGGCAAAAGAAGCGGCTGAAGAAGCCAACCATGCCAAGAGTGCGTTTATGGCTAGTATGAGCCATGAGCTACGGACACCCCTGAACGGTATTCTGGGCTTAAGTCAGTTGCTTTGGGAAGATGCCGAGGAGTTAGGCTATGACGAGTTCGTCTCTGACTTAAAGGAGATTTGGAACTCTGGTACGCACCTGCTCACACTGATCAGTGATGTTCTAGACATTTCAAAGATTGAAGCAGGCAAGATGAACCTCTACTTAGAGAGCTTTGATGTTACCACCCTGATAGTGGAATTGGAAAGCCTTGCTAAGCCACTGATGCAGAAAAAGAACAATAGTCTAAAGATCAGCAGTGCTGACTCTCTCGGGACAATGGTGGCTGACCGGACTAAGCTCAAGCAGGTTCTGTTAAACTTGCTAAGTAATGCTGCCAAATTCACTGAGACAGGCACGATTACTTTTAGCATTAAGCGTGAAGGAAGTAACCATAGGAATGGCAAGAACGAACTCATTTTGGAGTTATCCCAACCTTATTCGAGATCCTCAAGTGCTTCCTACACCACAATCGATATCCCTACTTCCCACAATACCTTAGCAAATCTCGAATCTGATGATTGGTTGATCTTCTCGGTAGCTGATACTGGCATTGGTATGACTCCAGAACAGCTAAACAAAGTATTTCAACCATTTACCCAGGCAGATAATTCAACCACCAAAAAGTATGGTGGAACGGGTTTAGGTCTTTCCATCAGCCAACGCTTCTGCGACATGATGGGTTGTCAAATTATGGTGGAAAGCGAGATTGGTGTTGGCTCCAGCTTTACCATCCGTTGTCCTGCTGTAGTAAATGACCCCAAAGCAGAAACACCTAAGGGCTAAATGGGTAATGGGTTAAGTGAAGGCAAAAGGTAAAAGGTAAAGTTTTCACATTTGAGCTTTCACATTTGAGCTTTCACATTTGAGCTTTCACATTTCACATGACAGCTTTCTTATTTAATTCTTCATATTTCATCATTCATGATTTGCCTCAAATGCTGTCAGTGATACTATCAAAGTTAAATGCCTTGACCCGAACTCCTGGAACTACGATGTTACCGTAGCGCTGTACTTGGCTTAGGGCATCGATTTCTTTTAACATTTGAGGCAGGCTTTGGTTAAAGCGCAGGTTTTTAATCGGGTAGGCAATCTGACCGTCTTCAATCCAGAATGTGCCGTCACGGGTCATACCTGTGACTTCTAGGGTTTTGGGATTAACATAGCGCACATACCAAGCACGATTTACCAAAATACCTCGCTCTGTCTGGGCAATCAGGTCAGCTAGACTTTGGCTAGAACCGGACATGACAATGGGAAACAATAGTCCGGTGGGATCTTTGCCTTTCTGAGCTGCCCAATAGCGGCTATAGTAAAGGATTTGGGGAATACCGTCCTTAATCACCTCGGTATAGCGATTACTCAATCCATCCCGAAAGCAAGTGCCTAATTGAAGTAGGGGATGAGCAGGGTGGCGTTGTACCTGCACTATCGGGCTAAACATTGGCTGACCCAAGCGGTTACCAGTAGGCTTACCGGTTTGATCACTATGGGACATAAAGGAGCGTCCTTCATCGGCTGCCCGAGCATCCATATTCCAGATTACCCAAGACAGCAATTCCGCAAAGGCAGCACCATCAAATATAACTGGGTAGGTACCTGGATTCACCTTACGGGGGTGACGTGAGGCTTTAGCTCGTTCAATTAGAGCTGTTATCGATGACTTCTCTAAAATCGGTAACTGCTCTACGGCAAAGGCAGTGCTTTGACTCCAACTCGAACCATCGTCTATACGGGCTGTAACGCTACAATCTGCCTCTGTACCTTGGTCTAACGCTCGTAACCCTTGGGAGTTGCCCACAACTCGTAAAAAGGCTTGAGTACTAAGCTTACCAGACCCTTCGACTCCTGCCTTAGCAGTTAAGGTACATACTCCCTTGACCATTTCTCCCCGTTCCAAGGGGGAAAGGGTAGCAGTGGCTTGATCGAAGGCTGGGGTGCGTTGCTCATAATCCTGGGCTTCCAGTAGGGGTACCCATTCAGGATCTTCTGGGGCAATGCGAGCCAGTTGTTCTGAACGTTGGATAGTTTGGGCTATTGCCTCTGGGTCTAGTTCTGTTGTGGTAGCAGAGGCACAACGCTTACCGAAATAACTGGTAATGGTAAGTTGGCAGCGTTGGCGGCTGATATTCTGGGTAATCTGATTTTCCGAGAAGCGGCTAAGAAATTCGTCACCAAGGCTGAGACTGACGAATACCCCTTCTGCCTGGGATTGGGCAATGACTGAATCGACTAAGGATAGGGCTTGATCTTTGCGATCGCATATCGGAGCAGCAGCTAGGGTCATTTCCTGTGGGGATGGGCTTGATAAGCGGCGAATTATTCTAGTAAAAAAATATTATCCTGTAGTATACCAAAAATGTCTCAGCATATAGGAAAAGGGTGAATGAGAACGATACCGCTGCTAGCTGCCACTATCATCAGTTTTGGTTTGACAAGTGTTGGTCAAGCTCAAGGTAAAGAGATTCCTGAGTATAAAGGAACCAAGCAGTTGATGGAAGGTCCATACTCCAATAACCTGGATGCGGCTTCATACTTTCAAGTTGGCGTGAAACTGTACGGACGTCGGGACTTTCCTGGGGCAGAGCGCGCTTTTCGTAAAGCCCTTGAGTTTGACCCCTATATGGCCATGGGACGTTACTTGTTGGCGAATACGTTTTTGCAGCAGGGTAAGAACCAGCTGGCATTGGAACAATACCAAATTGCTATTGCCCTTGACCCAACCTTGTCACAAGCTTATTACAACTTAGGCATTGCTTTTTACAAGGAAGGGGCACCCGATAGTGCGATCGCTGCTTATCGACAGGCGTTGTCTTTCAATCCTGAATCAGCCGATATTTATTATAACTTAGGGTTAGCTCTGGAATCTCAGGGTAATCAAGAACAGGCGATCGAACACTACCAAGCCACCATTCGCCTAGACCCAGATTATGGCAAAGCCTACTATAACATGGGACTGATTTTAGTCGAGCAAGACCAGATTGGACCAGCAACTACTGCACTCAGACAAGCAGTTCGCACTCAACCTAAATTGGTAAAAGCACACTACCAGTTGGGACTATTACTGGTGGAGCAAGGGGAAAAGTCAGCGGCAGAGGAATCCTTTAGGGAAGCAGTTAAGGTTGACCCGAACTTGGCCCCGGCTCAGTATCAATTAGCGGTAATTTTGTTTGAGAAAGGGGAGTTGGCGGAAGCGATTACTCGGTTTCGCTTGGTGACGGAACTGGAACCGGAAAATGTGGATGCTTACCGACAGCTAGGGGCAGCACTCACAGCCAATGGTGAGTACGCCGAAGCAGTTACCACACTCAAATTAGCTGTGCAACTGGATCCTTACCACGCCTTGACCCACTACAACCTTGGTGTTGCTCTACAACAGCAAGAACAGTATGAGGAAGCCATGGCTGAATATCAGCAAGCTCTTAGCCTGTCTCCGGCATTAGCAGAAGGTCATTACAACTTGGGTGTAGTTTTAGAAAAGTCTCAACAGCGAGAGGAAGCTCTCTCTTCTTTGGTCAAAGCTAGAGAGTTATTCGCCTTTGCTGGTAATGAGGAAAAGGTGACAGAGGTTGATGAGTACATCAAGCAGCTAGAAGCACAAGACAAGTTGGTTGATACTCAAGAAACTCCTGAGGTAGACTCTCCTAAAATTCCACAGATGAAGTCTCCTGAAATTCTGGAGGTAGAATCCCAAGAAACTCCTAAGGTAGAGTCCACTGAAACTGAACAGATGGAACCGGAAAAGTCTGAACCAGACAGAGGGATTCCTAAGCTTTAAATGGGTAAGCGGTCAATATCAGGGTTGGAGCCAATAATAACCATAAGCATATCTTTGTACAGAGGTTGATTAGGGTCAGGGTTAATCTCAAATTCAGCATCTCCCTTAATAGCCAGGACAGTCAAGCCATAGCGCTTGCGCAATTCCAGTTCCAAAATGGTTTTGCCATCAAATTTTTCTGGCACTCTGACCTCGACAATACTGTGCTTAGAGTCTAGGTCAAACCATTCCAAAATGGATGGTTTGGTGAGGGAGCGTGCTAAAGCACAACCTGCGTCATTCTCAGGAAAAACTACATGATCGGCTCCTACCCGTTTTAACAGCTTGCCATGAACTTCTGAGGAAGCTTTAGCAATGACGTAAGGAACTCCTGCTTCTTTTAAGTTGAGGGTGGTGATAATGCTTTCTTGTAAATAGTTACCGATGGCAATAATTACTGTGTCAAATTCTAAAATCCCGGCTTCTTTCAATGCTAATGGTTCTTTTGAATCGAGCTGCACAGCATGGGAAGCTATTTTTTCGGTTAACACTTGGCAAACTAGTTTTTCATCAATATCAGTACCCAGAACCTCATAGCCAAGTTGGTATAGTGTGGAACAGACAGCTCGACCAAAACGCCCTAGTCCAATAACGGCAAACTGTTTATTTTCTTTGGGTAGGTTACGCAAAAACGTTAAAAATGATAGATTCACTTCGGCCTCCTTTGATAACTGCTATAGTAAGTTTTTATTACTTGTTCCTTGTTGATTTTTAAGTGTTAATTGCCATTGGAAATTTGCCATTACCAAGCCAGTATACCTTTTACCTAGGATTATCCCACAAGTAAGTTTTCTTCTGGATACTGAACTGCGCTGGGACGGGGTTCTCCTAGTAGGGATGCCATGAGCAACAAAACTCCAACCCTGCCAATGTACATCGTTCCAATTAACACTAGCTTTGCCCAGGTAGAAACGTCTGGGGTAATCCCTGTGGAAAGACCGACAGTAGCAAAGGCTGAGACAACTTCAAATAAAATCTCAATAAAATCCATATTTGGCTCAGCTAGGGAAATTAAAAGTGTTGAGAGAATTACTGTAGCGAATGATCCGACTAAGACTCCAATGGCTTTTAGAATTAGCTCAATTGGCACCTGGCGCTTATATAGATAAACCTCTTCTTTGCCTTGTAAAATTGCTTTGGTAGAACTAACTAAAATTCTTACTGTTGTAGTCTTGATGCCACCACCTGTTCCTCCTGGACTGGCTCCAAAAAACATCATTGCAATGGTAATAAATAACCCGGCTGTGGTCATTTTACCAATATCAATGGTGTTAAAGCCTGCGGTTCTGGTGGTCACTGACTGAAACCAGGCTTTGATAAATTTGTCTGATAATGTTGAAGGTCCTAGAGTGTTATAATTATTAAATTCGATGAATAAAAATGCGATTGCTCCCACTATCAACAAAAAGATAGTGGTGCTAGTGACTACTTTAAAATTCAGGGAAAATTCCAGAGACTGACGTCGTCGGAGCATGCGATCGCGCAACCAAAGATAAAACTCAAAAATTACCTGTTGACCAATGCCACCGCAGATAATTAGAGCTGTGATCACTAGGTTCAGTAGAAGAGATGACTGATAACTTGTTAAACTGTCTGGAAAAAGACTAAATCCAGCATTATTCCAAGCACTGATGCTATGAAAAATGGCTAACCAGAGTCCCTGGTATAATCCATAATCGGGAATAAACACTAGTAAAAGTAGAAAAATCCCTGTGATTTCAAAAATTATTGCTGTGGCAATGATGGAACGAATTAATGCTGCACTGTCTTGTAAACCTTGTCTATCTAAGGCTTGTTGAATGGCGATTTTCTGCTTTAATTTGAACTTGCGCCCCAGTATTAAAATGAGAAATGTGGTGGTGGTCATATAGCCCAAACCGCCAATTTGGAAGAGGGCAAGCACAATCAACTGTCCCCAAAAGGAAAAATAGGAGCCAGTATCGACAACCACTAGACCAGTAACACAGACAGCAGAGGTTGAGGTGAATAGTGCCACCATCGGGTTAGTCCATGTGCCATCACTAGCAGCAAATGGCATCATTAGCAAAACAGTTCCGATGGCAATTACGGAAAGGAATCCAAGGCAAATGGTTCGGGGAATAGTCATTGGTCATTTGTGATTTGTCTTTGTCCTTTGTCTTTGTCATTGTTCATTTGTGATTTACCATCTGTCAAGACCCTTTTCCCTTAGTAGCAGCCCACGGCCTGCCCCCGTCGAATTGGGTATGGTTTATGGAACTGAGAACCGCTATAGTTGGTGATACGGAACGATGCTACTGGACATAATATGACATTGAGTCTTGAAAAATTGAGTCTTGAAAAACAGATTCAGGAATTTTATGATGCCTCTTCTGGCTTGTGGGAAGCAGTTTGGGGTGAACATATGCACCATGGCTATTATGGCTGGGCGGGTACTGAGAGGAAAAACCGATATCAGGCACAAATTGACTTGATTGATGAATTGCTCTGTTGGGCTGAAGTGGAGCAAGCTAGTACTATTTTGGATGTCGGTTGTGGGATTGGTGGCAGTTCACTTTATCTAGCGCAACAGTTTGAAGCAAATGTTACTGGCATTACCTTAAGTCCAGTTCAAGCATCACGAGGAACTCAACGAGCGCAAGAGGCTGGGTTGGCGACACGGGTTCAGTTTCAGGTTGCTAATGCTTTGGATATGCCTTTTGCTGATGAAACGTTTGATTTTGTCTGGTCGATGGAGAGTGGAGAACATATGCCGGATAAGCAACAGTTTCTTCAAGAATGTTATCGGGTGCTTAAACCTGGGGGAAGGTTTTTAATGGCAACTTGGTGTCACCGTCCGATCACCTTGGCGACGGGACAATTGACAACAGATGAACAGCAGCATTTGGCTGAAATTTATCGGGTTTATTGTTTGCCTTATGTGATTTCGTTGCAGGAGTATGAGGAAATTGCTGGCAATTTGAATTTCCAAACTATTCGGACGGCGGATTGGTCAGATGCGGTTGAACCGTTTTGGGATATTGTGATTGATTCTGCTTTTGAGCCGAAAGCGATTTTAGGGTTGCTTAAAAGTAATTGGAAAATTGTGGAAGCGGCACTGTCGATGGGGTTGATGAGTCGAGGGTATCGCCGGGGGTTGATTCGTTATGGGTTGTTGTATGGCAGCAAGTGAGGATTGTAACGGAAATCATTTGCTGATACCTTGAGTTATCAAAATCAGTTGTATATGACCCAAATCTGATGATTCCTATGGGGTCATCCCATGTTAATTAGCAGTTTATTTTACGGAAAGGAGGTCAAATCCCGTGAAGTAATTATATATATAACAGTGAGTTAGTTGCCAATGGCAATTTGGCATGGGCAATGGTAAATCCATCGATTATTGTGGTAAGCACTAATGCTAGTAAAAATTAGTGCTATATTACTAGATTTTATCCTAGGTGGCTGAACGTGTTAGGTGGCTGTATCTTGTAGCTTTAAATTTTAATTAGGAGTAGGTCATGAACCACTTTACTGTGCTTATGGAGTTTTTGCGCGATCGCCAAAGATTCCTGAAGGAGGTTGACCAAGGGATTAGGATTGATATCAAGATTATCTCTTTATTGATTGCTAGCTCGGCATTTTTTGGGATTTATGGTGCAATTATCGGCTCGTTTAGTGGCCCCCTCCAGATTATCTCTTCAGCTATCAAATTACCGGCGCTATACCTTTTAACGCTGTTGATTTGTTTACCGACTTTATATTTTTTTGAGATTAGCTCAGGCTCTAAACGTAGTTTTGGGCAGTACCTAGCTTTGCTTTTGGCGGCGACATCTGTGATTAGTGTGATGCTATTTGGCTTTGCTCCTATCACTCTCTTTTTCCGTCTCTCGATTGATGATTATACATTTTTTCAGCTCTTAAATATAGTAATATTTGGCATCACTGGGTTAATTGGTGTCAATGTGTTTTACCAATGCATGGGATTGATCACTGAGCAAGAAGCTGAAGAAAACAAATATCGCACTAGGATTCTTAAAGCTTGGTTAGTGCTCTATGGATTTGTTGGTAGCCAATTGGGATGGACCCTCAGACCATTCTTCGGAGCTCCTGGGGAACCTTTTGCCCTATTTCGCGAGCTAGAGAGTAATTTTTATATGCATGTGTTGCAGTTAATTGGTAGAATGCTGGGTTGGGGTTAAGGCTTACTATTGATTTGCTATTTTGAAGCCACACTTGTGGCAGGTATAGCGCTGCGCGCAGCGCTATTTCTTATATCGATAACGGATGGGATTGCTTGGGTGCAAGTAAGAGGACTTGATTTCTTCGCAGTGTGGTTTGGGTGCATCTCATTAAAGCTATTTGACACGGTGGGTGGAACGGGCATCTTGGTGGAATGGGCATCTTGGTGGAATGGGCATCTTGCCCGTTTCATTTCCGGACGAGCTTTCCGAACAAGGCTCGAAGAGGGGGAAAATGAGGGCTCGCCCAAGGGTGGTGCGTTACGGGGCGGACTATGCCAACCCTGGCTACGAGGCTGAAAATAAGGGCAAGTCCGCCCCTAACGCACCCTACGCAAGTGATTGGGATTGGTACAAGATATCATAAAATGGTTAACAGGAGCGAGATGATATGTCATCAAATTTAGGTAATTTAGAGATTACGTCAGAGGATATCAGAAACCTGGTAGATCTGAATTTTGCTAAGCTGGTGGCTATTGATTTTTGTCGGGGGTTTATATTTAAGAAGCCTAAGAATATGTTATCGATTCTGTTAACTGAGATATTTATATTGGGTCTGAGTTTAATTTTATTTTTGCCTCCAATCCTGATTTTTATGAAAAATTCAGGCAATTTGCCTGAAGACCAGGCTGGGATAACTGGGCTATTTACTATACTGGTGGGATTGTTTGTTTCAGGGATAGTGATTGGTAATGTATATCTTTATAAACAAGGAAAGCGAATTAAGTCTTTGGTTAGGTTAATGGATCAGGTTGATAACTATAATGGTGTGATTAAAGCGATTGATTTAGCTGAACGAATAGAGGCAATTGAGGGCTCAATTACTGAGTTCAAGCACTCTGAAAGCCGGAGAAAAGTAATTAAATCTCTCGCTATTACTAAAAAAAGTTTAGTTAATGCTTTACAAGTGGAAAATTTAATCAGAAGTCATAATAATTTAATTGAAGGTCGTCAGGCATTGTTAAGCAATCTTGATGATAATTTGGCTACTTTGATGGCTTTTGATCTGAGTGAGGAAACTGGTGAGTATGGTCGCTTACTGAATCAGTCTCTTCAGATTGGTATGAGTGTACATAAGGAGGTGATAAATTTACGAGGTAAGCGGTAAGTTGTTCGGGTAGCGTGGCCTTTTGGCCAAAGTTGTCTATCAGAATGAAGAATGTAGAATGTAGAATGTAGAATGCACAATTCTTAATTCTTAATTCTTAATTCTTAATTCTTAATTCTTAATTCTTAATTCTTAATTCTTAATTCTTAATTCTTAATTCTTAATTCTTAATTCTTAATTCAAAAATAAGTAAGCTGAGACCTAATGCTGATTAGATAACCATTTCTCTTTGATGCGTTGGATTTGTGCTTGAAACGGGGCTGCTTTTTCGGGATTGACCATGGCGATGAAGTTGGCGTAGCCTTGAATGGCTGCGATTACATTACTGGAGTTTCCCCAGTGTTTGCTGTCTGGACCGTCTTTTTCGATTTGATAGAGGGTAGCACGGAAGCGTTTTAATTGTTTTCTGGAAATATTGAGATGGTGGTTGACTACAATTCCTGTTACTTCTTGCTGTTGGGATTTGCGTAGGATTCGGGTCTTTTGTTGATTGATAGTAAACCCTTCGTTAGCTACTACGGAGCTGGTGCGTTTTAGGAGTTTACCGATAAAGCGGAGGCTATCACCGGAGGCGGAGAAGGTGAGGTCATCGGCATAGCGGGTGTAAATAAAGCCTAAGTCTGTGGCTAGGTTGGTTAGTCGGTGGTCTAAACGACGGCACAATATGTTGGTAATGGCTGGTGAAGCAGGGGAGCCTTGGGGGAGGTGGCGATCGCTTGTGGCTACGTAGTAGGTTTTGCTATCTAGTTCGACTTCTTCGATGTCGGCTTCTGTACATAGTAATCCAAATAGTGTTGCTGCTGCTTCTGAATAACCGAATGACCGGAAAAGTCCTTTGACTCGTGGGTAGGAAATGGATGGGAAGAAGTTTTTGAGGTCAATGTTGATAATGACATCAGCACCAACATGAGGCTGGGCGTTGGTTACTATGGAGCGATCGCGTCGAAAGCCGTGAGCTGCATTGTCTAGTTCTAGTTTTTCTAGTATGTTGCTGAGAATCCAGTGTTGTGCTTGTTTTAGTTTTGGTTTGGGTGCGGAAATTAATCGCTCTCCACCGGTTTTTTTGGGAATCTTGAAACGAATGTAGTGAGATATGGTGGCGGTTTTGCGATTAAATGCGAGAAAGCGTAGCTGTCCTAGGGTAATCCCCATGGCTTGACCAATTTCTTGAGCTGTGCTAAGCAGGGGTAATTTATAGGTTTCTAATCGTATGCGATCGCTTTCGGTATGGTTTAGACCTGGGGATACTTGCTCACCGAGATAGAGTATTTCCTGTTGCTGGCGTATAGCCCACGCTTGGGCACGTTCGAGCCGTTGTTGTTCCCGTCTTTCTTTGGTTTCCTGACGCTTACGCCTGGACTCTGCTAACCGTTCTTTTAGCAAGCGCTTACGCAGTGCTTGTTCGTTTTGTAGTTTCTTACTTTCTTGACGCAGTTGGGCTAGTTCTCGCTGGAGTTCTCCCCGCCGTCGAATTTCATCAGCTGGATCTTCTGGCATCTCACCTTGTGCTGGCCAAAATCCGTAGCGAATCATTTCTTCGAGGACGAATTCTTCTTTTCCAATTTGGCGGATGCGATCGTAGAGTTCCTGACGGGTACGGGGTTGGTCTGACATGGGTTTTTATAGCAGTTTGCAATTGGGTAAGGTACAAATTCTTGGGTTTTAGGGAGCAGGGAGCAGGGAGTAGGTAAGAAAGAAGAGGGAAGTCGGAAGATGGAAAAAATCCTGTGTACCTCATAGCTAGGAAAAAGGCTATAGTTTTTAAGGTTAGTTGAAGGTTATTTGTGATACCATTAATGATTAGCTCTATACAAAAAAATCACGCCTACTCCGTTGGTTACCCCTTCGTAAACTCCCTCGGACTAGACTGCTCAACTCAAGCGGGCTCGGGTGCTATCGCTAATTAGTTTTAAGAAAACGAAACCGTAATAGCGATAGCACCCGACAGCCCGCACAGTCACGAGCAGGCTAGTGATGCGTGGTTGAACTTATCGCAGGGACGGCGATCCACCGCCCAGATTGCAAGGCTGTTTACCAACTGGTGGAATGGACGTGATTTATTGATACTGACGAGCGTGCTGCATCCGCAACGCCAGAATGTGTTCACAAGGACCTTTGTACAGCTTATTTTGCTGATACCAATTACAGGTACACTCTGCTGCTATTATACGTTCATCACGATCAATTGTCAAAACGGGATTATAGGTTTTGCTTTTATCTGTGACATTTCCCTGTAGCTGGAGTGTACCTCCAGCGTCTTTTACTGAGGTTACTTGTACGGCATTGTTACTTAAGAAGCGGGTTGCTGTTTCTTCTCGCTGATTGGCAAACCGTAACCGTTCCATGGGTAAGGGCTCTCGGGAGAGTTCCCGGACTCGATATACTTGCTTGTTTAAGTCGTAAATGGCTCGTCCGGC
>NZ_JAAHHU010000770.1:0-2257 GCF_010672095.1 Moorena sp. SIO3I6
TGCTGAGGTTTTGTCTAAAGTTAATGGTATTGAATCCGTTTATGGCTACTTGCTAGCAGCTCCAATGTAACGATTCAAGGGATTAGGGAGTCGGGAGTCGGGAGTCGGGAGTAGGAGCATGTCACCTTTATAATTAGGTATATAGATCCCCCCTAACCCCCCTTAAAAAAGGGGGGAATTAGATTCAAAAGTCCCCCTTATTAAGGGGGACCAACGGGGGATCTAAATCAGAGATTAACAAAAGTTACATGCTCCCCTAAGTCGGGAGTCGGGAGTAGGAGCATGTCACCTTTATAATTAGGTATATAGATCCCCCCTAACCCCCCTTAAAAAAGCTATCCATTAGGCAAAAGTAGTCGAAACAGTGATAGAGACTAGAATTGAGGTAAGGATTGGGAGAGGAGTGGTGAGAGCCATTATTAGACTAACAGGGGTCTCCCAAGACTGCGATCGCAAAACCAGAAATGCGATCGCAAAACCAGAAATGCGATCGCAAAACCAGAAATGCGATTGCCTACGGCAGCAGCTTGCCCTGAGCGCACTTAAGAAGGAGCACCCTCGCGGGAGTGGACAGGGAGGGTAAGGTTGTGAGAGTATCAGAGGAAAAAGTCAATCAGGAGATGAAGAATAACAAATGAAGGATTGGATCAGCCAGGAAATAAATCCTAAATTTTTCAGGACATACGCCATGCCAAGAGATTGAGAAAGACACTTTTGCTCTTAAGCGAGCATCCAGGAGAAACAGTACCACAAGCGAGTGGTAATGCGAGCAACAGCCAAAGTATTTATAGATTTTGGTCAAATGAGAAAGTGACAAAAACACAAATATTGGCTTCACACAGGGAAGGCGTAGTGAGGAGATGTGTAGAAGCAGGAGTGGTGCTGGCAATACAAGATACGACAGATTTGGAGTATACGACACATGAAGCAACGAAGGGTTTGGGATATATCAATCAGACCATTCAACAAGGAATCAAAGTTCATAGTTGCCTAGCGGTAAGTGTTCAAGGGGAACCATTAGGGCTGCTACATCAGCAGAGTTGGACAAGAAAGCATAGGAGTGGAAAGAAAAAAGAACGCAAGAAAAAACCGATTCAAGAAAAAGAAAGCTATCGATGGTTACAGACCGTTATTGGAGCATCCGTTGGACTAGTCGAAAAAGCCAAGCTCATACATGTTGCTGATCGCGAAGCTGATATCTTTGAGTTGTTCGCCCAACAGCGCTGTGGCAATAGCGAATTACTGATTCGAGGAGAATATAACCGCAGGGTGAAAGAGGAGATGGGATATCTGTTACCGATGATTGAACAAAGGCCAACTTTAGGTACAATGACCATCAACTTAGAGCGTAATCCCAAACGTCCAGCTCGTCAAGCAACGTTGCAAATTCGAGGGATGAAAGTCACACTGGAAGTGCCTCAAAATCACCCCAAACCTCACAATCTTGAACCAGTGGAAATTAACGTACTACTGGTAGAAGAGACTGAGAAACCGGCTGATGGTAGTCAACCCATTCGTTGGTTGTTGCTGACCACTCTACCCATTGACGACTTCCAAAAAGCTTGGCAATGTGTACGGTGGTATAGCTATCGATGGCTGATCGAACGCTTTCACAAAACCGCTAAAAAGTGGCTGACGCGCGCGAAAAACTTCAACTTCAAACCCGAGAGCGTTTACTCAAAGCATTGGCTACTTATAATATTGTTGCTTGGCGACTAATGTGGTTGACTTATCAAGCTCGACTTAATCCGGATGCTTCTTGCCAAGTGGTGTTCTCTCCAGCAGAATGGAAACTCTTGCGACGTAAATTTCAAGCCAAAAACCGCTCAAAAAAACCTCCTAGTCTTCATCAAGCTCTGATTTGGATTGCACGCTTGGGTGGATTTTTGGCTCGTACTGGAGATGGCGAACCTGGCTTGAAAACCCTAGCCGCGAGGGCTTTCGACCTTCTACCATTTGCTTGAAGGTTCACAACTTGTTTCTACATCCTAGTCTCTATCACTGTTTCGACTACTTTTGCCTAATGGATAGCTTAAAAAAGGGGGGAATTAGATTAAAAAGTCCCCCTTATTAAGGGAAACGGGGGATCTAAATCAGAGATTAACAAAAGTTACATGCTCCCCTAGGTAGCAGGGTAAACGCATCTTATTTGGTATAAATGGTAACATACAAAAAATTGATTAACTCAATTTTTTGTGAAATTCGAATAAATCCCATCCTAAAGCAGTTTTTTTTGTTCAAAGTCAACAAATTTTCC
>NZ_JAAHHU010000771.1:0-2253 GCF_010672095.1 Moorena sp. SIO3I6
ACAACATAGGCAATTTGAGAAAGAGCACCAGCATTTCTGCCTCCTAAACAAGCAGCTAGTAGGACTGCTCCAATCTGATAGGTAACCCCTAAGGATATAGTTTGAACACCTTGAGTTGACCAATCCCAGGGTGGATTGGAGACAAAGAAGGCTTCTAGAAACGTGCCGCCGATGGTCAGCAGCAAACCAATTATGGCCCACAAAATCTCATTGGGAGCAGACACAGTTACATCGATAATCTATTTATTCTGGGAGTTATATTCTCCGGGAATCGGAGCTTCACCACCGGTTAGACCCAAAGAGTCCAGCATAGCGTGGTCTTGCTCTGGTGGCTGTCCCAGAGTGGTGAGGTAGTGTCCAATCAGCATAGCATTGATTCCGGATTTTAGCCCTTTTGCCTGCAATTCACCCATCACAGCTTCTCGCCCACCAGCATAGCGCAGGATTTGCTCAGGTAGGATCATCCGGAAAATTGCGATCGCTTTTAGTGCTTCATAGGGGTCTAGCTTCCCAGATTCTCCCAAAGGGGTTCCCGAGCGAGGATTGAGCAAATTCAGAGGTACTGATTCCACCTTTAACTCCCGCAGGGCTAGAGCTAAATCCACTCGGTCTGCCCAGCTTTCCCCCATGCCCATAATCCCACCAGTGCAGGCTTGAATCCCCACTGCTTTCAAGTTCTGGATCGTCTCGACGCGATCGCGCCAGCTGTGAGTAGTAACAATTTCTGGGAAAAACCTCTCTGAGGTTTCTAAGTTGTGGTTGTAGCGAGTTACCCCAGCTTCTTTCAGGGCTTGGGCTTGTTCCGAGGTCACTTCTCCCAAAGCACAGCAAGGCTTAATGCTTGTTTCGGCAATAATCTCCCGTACGGTTTCCAGAATTTGTTCAAACTCTTTCGATTTAGGACTACTGTACTTTGGTCCACGTCCCTGACTCACTAAGCAAAAACGTTTGGCTCCAGCCGCTTCAGCTGCCTTAGCTTGAGCCATAATCTCTTGCTTAGACTTAAGACCATAAATCGGGGAATCAACGCCAGGATGGTGAGCCGACTGGGCACAGAAGCCACAATTTTCTGAGCAACCACCAGATTTGATATTGACGATACTACACAAATCCACCGTATTACCACAGCAGGCTTGGCGCACTTTGTCAGCTGCTTGGCACAGCAGCAATATATTATCTTGCCCTTCCAGTTTGGTCAGGGCTAAGGCTTGCTCTCTAGTAATGCGATCGCCTGCAATAATCCCCTCAGTTAGCTTTTGCAGCCACTGATTCAGGGATGCTGGGGATGTTGAGCATTGTTCTGGTGTACTTGCTGGTGTACTTGCTGGTGTACTTGATAAATCTACAGATACACCTACAGCAGTTGACAAAGGTGCTTGAACCACAGTATCTCCCACATATCTCAGCTTTAAAGGCACCCCTCACTATACCACCTTAGAGTAAGTTAGCTAGTGAAACCTACTACACCAACTCAAAATTTAACCTTTTCTTAATTATAATTTAACCTAATGCTTAACCTACTCTTTATGGTAGAGCGGTACACTCCGGCTGTGACGCCTAAAAAAATCAAGCCAATTCCATGTTGTCTCAAAAGAATAATTTATTGTCAATAGCATTGATCACCACCTTAGCCATGGGGATTACCTCCTGTGGTGGTTCAAGCCCTAAAGTTAAGGTGGATGGTTCCAGCACTGTATTTCCCATCTCTGAGGCAATGGCGGAAGAGTTCCAGAAAGCCAATCCGGGAATCCTTGTTAATGTCGGTGTCTCTGGTACTGGTGGTGGATTCAAGAAATTTTGTGCTGGAGAAACCCATATTTCCAACGGCTCCCGTCCGATCAAAGAATCAGAAATAGAACTTTGCAAGAAGGGAGGAATTGAGTACATCGAATTACCCATCGCCTTTGATGGACTCTCTGTAGTAGTTAACAAAGAAAATAACTTTGCTAGCTGCCTAAAAATTTCTGAACTCAAAAAAATGTGGGAGCCAGCAGCTCAAGACAAAATCAAAAACTGGAAGCAAATTCGTCCTGGTTTCCCTGATACCAAACTAGGACTTTATGGCCCAGGAACTGACTCGGGAACCTATGACTACTTTATGGAAAACACGGTTGGTAAAGACAAGGGCTCTCGGGGCGACTATACCGCTAGTGAAGATGACAATTTGCTTGTTCAAGGGGTATCGAATGATAAGGGTGGACTAGCCTTCTTTGGTTACGCCTACTACGAAGAAAACAAAGATAAACTCAAACT
>NZ_JAAHHU010000772.1:0-2253 GCF_010672095.1 Moorena sp. SIO3I6
TAACCCCTGAGCTCAAACCCATAGTGACTGAGCAAGGCAAGGGCATAGGCAATGGCTAAATCTGAGTCATTGGTCATGGGTAAAAGGGTTCAAGGTGGGAAGGTGGTACGATTCCAGGTGGAAAGGTCGCACATGTGGCAAATTATGGAGCCACAGCGGCTTCTGGCAACGTCGCTTGGTAATATAACCTATATCCTGCAACCTGCAACCTACAACCTGCAACCTGCAACCTGCAACCTGTAACCTGCAACCTGCAACCTGTAACCTGTAACCTGCAACCTGCAACCTGCAACCTGTAACCTACAACCTGCAACTAGTTTTGGTAGTGAGTTGGTTGGTCACTGAAATCAGGACTCAGGACTCATGACAACACTATACGGTGAGTTGAACTCAGTGACACGTCCTGTTTTCACCAAGGCCTGATAGATAAATGCGAACGCGCCCCGCGTGGCCTACGGCCAATCGCATCAGCTCGCTTTGCTTCCCGCTTGGGATGCAACAGGGTCGGGTTGGGGTGGTTAACGACAATTTTGGCGATGGTAGCGTACGCAACTGCTTCGGTAGCATAAGCAGGAATATCCTTCCAATCTTCGTAAATTTTGGAAATGTCAGAAGACTCTTTCACTGACTTGTCTACAGTTTTGGCTAAAGACAGCCCATTGACTAGAGAGGCAATCAAATCAACACGCCGCAAGGTCTGCTGAGGATGGAAGGTTTGGTCGGGGTATCCCGAGAGAAAGCCACCACGATAGGATTGGTTGATAGCTGGTAATGCCCAGAAATTCAGGGGGACATCAATAAATTGGGTAGCTGGACGGATCGGATTGGGGTCAAACACTTTCACCAGTAGGGCAGCGTACTCAGCCCGAGTTAGAGGGGCATCTGCTTGAAAGCTGCCATCGGCAAAGCCACTAATCAGGTTTAGACTACCGAGGCGGCGAATAAAATCTTCTGCCCAGTGTCCAGGTATATCGCTGAAGGAGGTAATGTAAGGGTTAGGGTTAACAATATAAGGAGATGCGATCGCGCCCCGCGTGGCCTACGGCCAATCGCATCTGCAGAGCCTGTTGCTACCAATGCCTGGTAAATCAATGCTACCACCTCACCACGGGTAATCGGCCTCATGGGATTGAGCTGATTGGGTTGGGGATAATTCACTACCATTCGTCTTTGAGTTGCTGTCGCTACCGCTTGGGTAGCATAGCTGGGAATCTGAACGCGATCGCGATAAAACCCGAGTTCCCTAGACTCACCACCTGTTAACCCCAAACCCTTGACTAGGGATACCAGACCTTGAACTCTGGTCAGATTTTGCTGGGGGCAAGTCGCTGATGGCAATCCCATAACCAGTCTTTTGACAAACATTGCCTCGCACTTCCCCTTTGGCATTACGCACCAGAAAGATGCCACTGGAAGCGTTAGCGTACAATACATTATCCAGAATCATGGGTTTGGCTGTGCCAGTAACAAATATCCCTTCACGACCACAGCGAGTAAAGGTATTATTGGCAATAATCGGTGAGGTAGATTCAATCCAGACCGCTGTCCCCAATTTGCCCGGATTAGTAACCGTTACTCCTCTTAATTGAGCCTTGGAATCTAAACGGATGGTAATATTTTGACGATTAAACGTCGGGCTGACATAGTTCCCACTGCCGGAAATCACAATATTCTTACCCTTGGTCGGTTCATTGCCAAGAACCATCACTCCCTTAGGAATAACGAGGGGAAAAACTTAGACCCTAGCAGCATTATAGGTACCAGCTGCTAAGTGAATGGTAGTTCCAGCAGTGGCAATAGAAAGTGCCTTAGTCAAGGTTTTAAACGGAACACTATCACCAGTATCGCTATCCTTACCAGTGACTGGGTTAACGTAAATAGTAGATTTAACCATATTAGTCAGTAAATGGCAATTAACACATAATACTTAACACGTAAGATTTAACACGTAAGATTTAACACTTAAGATTTAATACTTAAGATTTAATACCTAATACTTAACAGCTAATACTTAACACGTAATACTTAAAAATATGATAGAAGTAGAGCATCTAAGCAAAATCTATGGCACCACCCCAGCGATAGAGAATGTTACTTTCAGGGTTGAACCAGGAGAAATCCTAGGGTTCCTTGGACCGAATGGTGCAGGGAAAACCACTACCATGCGAATTTTGGCAGGCTATTTACCAGCAACCCATGGTACTGCCCGAATTGCTAATTATGATGTTCATGAAAATTCTATGGCAGTACGAC
>NZ_JAAHHU010000773.1:0-2253 GCF_010672095.1 Moorena sp. SIO3I6
TGAAACCAGCTGCAAAGCTTAATCAACTTCAGACTGTTAGCGTGAGCGCCTCGACACTAAAATTCACCTATTGTCCACTGACTACAGCTATCACTAAGTTGACTGATCAGTACGCTGTGGGAAATCTAAGCGTAAAGATAATCTCACCAGCAGCAGTAGGACTATGGAATGGGTAAGTGACATACTCCCGACGCCGAATCTTTGATTACGGCGCGGGCTTCTTAACCTCACGATTAAGAGTTTCTGCGTAGCACTTATCTAGGTACAAAACCCCCGACAGTACGCTATCAGCAGACAGTTTCCTTTCCCCAATTGTCCTTGGGTACTTATTGATTCCACGATTACGCATTACTTCGGCTGAAGCGACATCTCTATTGTTGGAATACCCGCATTCATCACAGGTATGCCAACGGATTGAGAGGTTATTATCCCACTCGGTTCCACATTCAGGACATTGCTTTGATGTCCCTTTATGGTCAACTTCTGCGAAAAACTTTCCTCGTTTCCAACATACCCATTTCAAGAATTCTCTGAACTGACCAAAGCCAGCATCAAGAGAATGCTTACCCAGAAAGCCCTTTGCCATTACTCTGTAATCAATGTCTTCTACAAAAATTGAATCAGCCTGGTCACAGAGTTGATGTGCAACTTTAAGGTGAAAATCTTTACGGGTATTACCAATTTGGTGATGTAACCGTGCTACCTTGATTTGTGCTTTTTCGTAATTCTTAGACCGTTTCTTTTTTCGAGATGCTCTACGTTGCAGCAATTTCAGCTCGCGTTGTAGGTCTATGAAAAACCTCGGTCTAGGAATCGTTAAATTATCTGATGTAGCTAGGAAATCAATCAACCCGACATCTACTCCGATTGCTCGTCCAAAAGCCGGGTTTTCCGGAACAGAAACATCAGCTTGAATGGTGATAACAACAAACCATTTTGTTCCTCGACATCTTGATACAACTCGTACAGTCTTGATTTGAAATCCTTCAGGGATTTCTCGATGTAATCTCAGATCTACAAGCCCAATCTTGGGTAGTTTGATTTGATCCCCCTTAATTGGATTAGTCGCAAACTGAGGAAACAAAAACGATTGATAGCGACCGTACTTTTTAAATCGTGGAAAACCTTTTCCTCTTTGTCTGAACGACTCCCAAGAAGTATGTAATCGCTTAATGACATCTTGAGTGACTTGAGAGTGAACTTCTTTCAAGTCAGATTCAGTCTTTTTCCATTGCGTTAACTGTCGCTTCTGTGACCTGTATCCGGGGAATGGAATGTCAGGCGACATGATATATTCCCTATTAAGCGAGCACCGATCAACTGCACACTTCCGACTATTCATCCAGTCCTTTAAGTCTCGCAGGCAACGGTTATAAAGTCGTCGGCAAGTTTCTAGCCAACTCAACATTAATTCCTGTTGAGCTGTATCTGGATAAATTCGATAAGTGTAGTTCATGATTAGTGCCATCAAAATATCTTAACACAAACCAGGTGAATGATAACTGTTAATTTACATAAACCCTGTCCCGGCTATCATCCCGACACCAAATCAAAGATTATGGTGCGGGGCTTCTCGCCGGGGTAGCTAACAATTTCAATCCTGTCTCCCTGTTGGACATTGAAATCGGTAATCCTGTCAATTCCGCTTTCCGGTCGTGGAACTTCCGAGTCAGAGTTCCTCGACAATAGGGAACTATCAGTTATGTTGATTCCCGTTGAAGGTTGTAGCGGTTGTGATGAAGGGATTGAAGGGGGAAAGATGGGTAATGGACGATTTCTAAATGTGAACTGAAAGATATCAGCTCCATGACCACCAGTCAGGGTATCGCTACCGTTGCCACCTACTAGAGAATCATCACCATTCCCACCAATTAGATAATCATTCCCGCCACCAAAGACATTTTGATCATCACCATCACCAATTAGGGTATCATTGCCAGTGCCACCAATGAGAGTATCACTGCTACCTCCACCTTCGAGGACATCATTTCCCTCTCCACCATCAAGGATGTCACTACCTGGATTATAGTTTATGGGAATTCCAGTCAAACGCCTACGAACATCACCTAAAAGGGAATCATCACCAGCTCCGCCTTTTAGGACATCATTCCCATCTGCTCCGTTGAGAGTGTCATTTCCTGTTCCACCATCGAGGAAATCATGATCAGATGTCTGTTTAACCTCAAACAAACTCAAGCCAAAGCTAGGACCAGGTCCACCAGTAAGGACATCATTCCCTGAGCCACCAATCAA
>NZ_JAAHHU010000774.1:0-2250 GCF_010672095.1 Moorena sp. SIO3I6
GTTACTAAAGTTTTACAAAGTTTATAACAATCAATACTTTGAGGTTAATAATTTGTATTTTGGGCAGATGATCAAGGAATTTTTGCTTTGCTGAATTGAAGTATGAATGCGCGATCATTTGATTTTGATAAAGCCCTCTAAATCCACCAAATTTGGGGGGCTAGGAGGGCAAAATTATACCATCATTAAGCAACGCCAATAATCTCATTGCTGGACAATAGGGTAAGTGATTACCCTATTGTGTGAATCCACAGGTGTATTAAAATAAATCAGTTTCCTTTGAAAAAAACTCCTATAGAAAAAGATTTCGAGGAAATGAATTCGAGGGAAAACCTCTTCTACCACTTCAAAACAAAATATCCCAACTTATCAACTATGTATACTATGATCGCCATCATAATTTCCTGGTGTGGGATATGGGGGTTACTTTGGGACATACCTATTCAACCTTTTTGGCGATCACTAATGACAATCTTTCTAGGCTTATTCCTACTCTATATTGATGATTTGAAATTGGACGAACTAAACTAGACTAACTAAGTAGTAGGACACAATTAGAAATGCTATACTGAGAATTATTAATCACAACTCAGCACTCAGGTTGAGCTAGGTAAACCTTGGTACGATACCTCAAGTAAACTAAACCTTTGTGATCACACCAACTGTTGTACAATTCCTGCAAATCAGAGATAAGTTTCTGGTGCGCTAATCCTTCTCGTGGGATATACGAGACACTCTTAGCACGACCAATCAGACCATCTTTATCTAAGGCTTGCTGATAAGAAAAGGTGTAGGAACAGACCTTAGGAAACAATGGACTAGCGAGCAAGGGGTCTACCGAACACATACGGGACTCAGCCGGATGATGATTGGAGGCGATTTGCACTAGATGAGTATAGCCTTGGGTAAAATCATCTTGACGGTTGCGGTCATTCCAGACCACAGCTAATTTTCCAGTAGGCTTCAGGATACGGCGAAACTCTAGCAAACTTGGCTCTGGGTCAAACCAATGGAAGGATTGAAAGCAAGCGACTAAGTCAATAGATGCATCAGGTAAGTTGGTCTGTTGAGCAGTTCCATCCCGGAATTCAACCAATGGATGGCTGGTAGCAGCTTGTCTCATCTGAGTATTGGGTTCGATGGCAATAACTCGAACTCCCCGTTGAGCTAGTAGCCGAGAGGAAATTCCTGTTCCTGCACCAATATCCGCAGCTACCAGTTGCCCTCTGTTCTCAAGTCCTTCCAGAATCTTGTCGATAGCTGCAGCTGGGTAACTGGGTCGGTATTTCGCATAATCTGCCACCAGTTCAGAAAATCGACTCTCTGGGTTCATCTGGTGTAATGGTGTTGTCTCAAGGTTCGTTTCGGTCATGATTAATACCAATCAGGATTTAGGCAATCACTGTACTTGTAGGGTAGGGTACTAGTTGTGTGGCCAGATTAGCAATTTTGACAAAGATTTACATAATCCGTGCATTGAGATGATTTTAGGCTTCGATCCAGGACGAGATAAATGTGGTGTAGCAGTAATGGAAAAAGAGGGTCAGCTGCTAACCCATGAGGTAGTCGCTTCAGGAAATGCGATCGCAAAACTCCAGCAACTGTGTCAACAATTCCCCATTGAAACCATTGTGATGGGAGACCAAACTACTGCCAAGAGATGGAAACGGAAAATCCAGGAGGAATTACCAGCATCAGTACCTATTGTCCTGGTAGATGAGCGCTACAGTAGTTTAGAAGCTCGCCCACGCTACTGGCAAATGTATCCTCCCAAAGGGTTCCAACGCCTCATCCCCGAAGGAATGCGCCAACCTCCTCGACCCATTGATGATATTGTGGCAATTTTGTTAATCGAGCGCTATATAATCAAAAGCAAAAGCTAAAAGGGATATCGTCGTCTTCCCTTGGGCATTACCTATTGAAAGCATGCTCAAGCCTCTTCTAATTTCCCCCAATTCTCCCTTCTGAGAATATAGCATTTATCATAGTAATGAGGTACACAGGATTTTTACACTGATCCAAAGTTCCCTACTCCCTACTCCCTACTCCCTACTCCCTACTCCCTACTCCCTACTCCCTAATCCCTACTCCCTACTCCCTACTCCCTACTCCCTACTCCCTACTCCCTACTCCCTACTCCCTACTCCCTACTCCCTACTCCCCACTCCCTACTCCCTACTCCCTACTCCCTACTCCCTACTCCCTACCCCCTACTCCCTACTCCCTCCTCCCTACTCCCTCCTCCCTACT
>NZ_JAAHHU010000775.1:0-2249 GCF_010672095.1 Moorena sp. SIO3I6
CTTTATACGGCTGGTTTAACTCAAACATCGCCATCATTACCCCCTCTGCCCATTCAGTATGTTGATTATGCGACTTGGCAACGCCGCCGATTCACCGGGGAGTTTAGAGATAGCCAAATTAAATACTAGGCAAACTCTTGTAGTTCAGCATTAGAACGGGCAAGTTCCTGACGCTGACGGGTTTCTGTTTCTAAAAGCTGGGCTTGGGCTAAGGCAATACCAATTTGGTCGGCCAGTTGTTGCAACAATTCACTTTCAAAGTTAGTCCATGGTCGTGGATTCGAACACTGATGGGCAATCAACAAACCCCAAAGTTTGTCTTGTTGCTGAATTGGTACCACTAGGTTAGCTTTTACCCCAAACTGTTGCAGCATTTCTACATGGCAAGCTTCGATATCAGAGTTTTCTAAGTCACAGATGTTGCTAACCCTTCCCTGACGATACTGATCCAGGTACTCTTCATGAAAGCAAGGATCTTCGATGCTTTGTCCGAGCATGATTGGCCAACCAGGTACTACTGCTTCTTGAAGCACTTTCCCCCAGCCATCAAAACTCAGTTGGAAGAGTACAACTCGGTCAGCCTTGAGAAATTGTTGCACTTCTGTAACCGCCGTTTGCAAAATCTGCTCCAGTTGTAGAGACTGGCGGATTTTCAGGGTAATTTCTGAAAACAATTGCGATCGCTGATTTTGGCGCTGGAGTTCTTGCTCTGCTAACTTACGGTCAGTAATGTCATCCACCACATAGGAAAATCGGGGGTGAGGAGCGGTTGTGTCGGGAATTGGGCATACAGTAGCGCATAACCACCGGGTATCGGTTTCAGTGGTGTGATCATACTCGAAGGAAATGGGCTGATTGCTTTGTTGGCTTTCTCGGTAATGGGTAATCCACCGACGGATATGAGTTTTGGGTGCCCCCAGGTCACTGGCTAACCGATTCTGCATGGCCTCGGGTGTAGTCCCGAAAAAATCCGCCGTACTCTTATTATCAGAAATATGCAGGATGTCATCATCCAGAAGTTCCACGACCCCCATCAATAGTGCGGAACTGTTGAAGAAACTACGCAGGGTCGATTCACTCTCGAGCAGTGCAGCTTCTGCCTGTTGGCGCTCTATTTCTGCTTGATGAGCTGCAATCAATCGACCAAGACTTTGAGCCATTAATTCTACAATTTCCCGTTCGTGAGGCTGGAAATCCGTTTCTCTTACCTGGGTTGAGGAAAAATTTAGGGAGCCGTAGACTTCACCATAGACAAATATAGGAGTCCCGATATAGGACTCAAGTTTTAGAGTTTGGTAGACTGGATGAGCGTGCATCAGCGCCATGTCACCTACATGAGTATAGGCAATGGTCTTTTTTTCGTGAACGACAACAGCACAATAGGTATTTTTTAATTCAAACTCTGAGCCAGCCACTAACCCTTCTAGATCAGACCTGACCGACAGGATGGTGTAGGAATTAAGGTGTACTTGACTTATAATGCCAGTGGGCATCCCTAAAATTTTACATCCCGTCTCCAGATAGTCAGCATACAGCAGCTCAAAGTTTTGGTAATTTGTGGTATTCAGCCGATGTAAGTGTTTGAGGTTGTTACTAAAGGTTTCCAGAGCCTGAGACTTTTGCAAAAGTTGCTCGTCTGCGTGCTTGTGTTCAGTGATGTCCCGTCCTACTGCCTGGAGCTCAATTAATTGACCCTGCTCGTTAAAGATGGCACGATCGCTCCACTGCTGCCAGCGCATCTCTCCTGTGGGCATAATCACCCGGTGTTCAACCGTTTCTACCGGATTCTCAGGGCTTAGAGAAGTAATACACTCTTCTAGCCTTTTGATATCCTCATTGGGAATCAATGGCAAAAACCGTTGCCCAATCAACTCTTCCTCTGACTTGCTGAAATAGCGACAGTAGGCACCATTGACAAAGGTAAGAGTTCCATCAGGACGGAAACGACAGATGAGTTCGGTTTGATCTTCGACAATAGCGCGATAGCGAGCCTCGCTTTGATACAATTCCTGCTGATTTTGCTCCCGCTCGGTTATATCATGGTTAAGACCAATGGTGGCCACCATATTGTCTTGCTGATCATAAAGAGGTACTACCACCGTTTCACACACCCCACACCTGCCATCTTTGCGAATAAAGTGAATCTCCCCAGACCAACGTCGGGACCTGGTCATCTCCTGGATAATCTGATCGGTTAGAACCGTCGCCTCTTCCGGTCGGTGCAAAATCCCTACAGTTGTACCCAATAC
>NZ_JAAHHU010000776.1:0-2245 GCF_010672095.1 Moorena sp. SIO3I6
TACAGACTACTAAACAGCTGACTGACCAGGCTAAGGAAAAACTAGTTCAAGTAAAGACAAAGTTGCCGAGTGCTGACTCCGCTACTACTACAGAAGCTGCTCAGAAAGACAAGACACTCAACCCTAGTTCTGAACCAGAATCTGCCAAAACAGCTCTTAATCACTTAGGACTTACGCAAATCTCTTAATTTAACGCTACTTGTAGGGTGGTAAAAACCTTGCCCACCCTACCCATGGAGTCTGTGCGTAAGTCCTGGCACTAACTGATCTATACAACTGAAAGAGAAAAATACCATGAGACAAGTGGCAATACTGGTAACTAGACAATTTGCAATGGTGCTAAGTATTTTAGCGATCGCATCTTTGTTATCTCTAGCTACTGATGGTAATGATAACTCTCAGTCTCAACCGACTCCGAGTTCACCAGAAGCAACTGCACCCCAAACACCAGCAGAAACCGCTGCATCCGAGAGAAAAGAAAAACAGAAGTCTCTGCAGAACATCATCTCTGTGTTAATGATCGCTGATCAGTAATGTCAGCATTCAGCTATCAGCATTCAGCTATCAGCCCTCAGCTATCAGCCAAAGGCCTATGGCCAACGGCTAACCGCTGACAACCCCGTAGCGTGCCCTAAGCGCATATGCTGAGATCGGCTTTTCTCCAAAGTTTCAACTCTGATTAATCTCAAACTATTAGGTACGACCCGTGGCGAATTTAATTCTTAATTCCGAAAGCGCACTTTTAAATTCTCCTGTTTGATGTTTATTTTAAGCATTAGGCTGACAGCTGACAGCTGTTCGGTGTAGCGTGGCCTACGGCCAACGGCTGAATGCTTACTCAGTAATTACTTAGAAGGTGGCAAGAAACGTTTATTTAAGGAGAATTCAAACAATGATAACGACTGACAACAATAGCGATTGTGAATTTCTTGAAGAAGACAGTATATGGTCTGACCTCAGAGCAATAAGAGTTATCAATGGCCTGCAACAGGAGGTGCAATCCCTAGAAGCCTCAGTGAAACGGCTCCAAATCTTGCTGGTGTTAAGTATTGTGATCCTAGGAGGTAGTATTGCTGCTATCAGTCCCCTTGGTGCTATAACTTACAACCAGTTGCAGCAGCAATTTGCACCAGTAAATTCCTGGAAAACCACTCAATAAAACTGGTAATTTTTTGATTAATTATTGACCATTAAAACTAAATAATAAATACTAGAGTATTACTCAATGAATTGTGCCCATTTTTGATCATAAATTCCCGACTGCCGACTCCCTAAGCCCTACTCCCGAATTCCAGTTCTCTTTGCTATAAAAAACCAACAATAAATAGTCTCAAATAAAGGCAATGTCTAACAACAATAATCTAAGGAAAATAAGCACGATCAATAATTTTGGTATAGACAACAAACCTCTTTATAACACAGCCCTTCCTGTTGTTACCCCAGTCAATCCTCTTGCTAATCTCCAAGAGCAACATATCGAAGAAGTCGCCGAAGCATTGGTGGAATTTCAAATGACTGCCATGTCCGATAAGAAGAAACAGGAGCAAGAAACAAAGCAGCTACAGAAAAAAATGGGTCGCTTCACCGCTATTTGGATGATTTTAATCTTGATGGTGGGAGCAGCAGGAGCTTGGACAGGATATTTCTTTTATACCCAGCTTAAGCAGCTAACTACAGAAATTACGTCATTGAAAGAGGCTCCGGCAGAATCAGAACAGGCAAAACAAGTTCAACAGCTAGAACGTCAGGTATCTGAACTTAAAAAGCAAGTGCCAGTGAATCTGGCAACTGACTTAGAAGCTAACCAAAAAAAACTTTCAGCACTAGAAAAACAAGTGCAAGGAGTACAAGAAAGCGTTAAGCACCGCCAACAAGCCCTAGTGCTTTTAGCTAACGCTTTTCAAGACTTGGCTACTTTTGATCAGTCTAACCCTCCTGTGACTGCAACTTCAGGGGAAAATAGTCGAACTGTGACTGCGACCTCAGGAGAAAATAGTCCAAAAGGTGGCGCTAGAAATCAAGAATTCATTAATCGATTATAGCAGTCGCCAGGGCAATTATAACATGAAAAAGTATCAAACCTAAGTATAGCAAGAGTGTGACTTATAACTTATAACTTCTGACTTCTGACTTCTGACTTCTGACCGCTGACCGCTGACCGCTGATTGCTAAATTATTACCTCACAACCCTGCTTTTTCCCGTACCAAAGGCTCGAGAATTGTTAGCAAACTCAAGGGCATCAGC
>NZ_JAAHHU010000777.1:0-2244 GCF_010672095.1 Moorena sp. SIO3I6
TAATTTGCGACGTGTAACTAGGCTGAATTTCTGTGACAACCGAGCCAGTCTAATTAGCCCATTTCTGCAAAGAGTCCCGCATTACTCCTTTTATCCAACTATTTAGCTTGCGGGATACCGCCTTAGACTGACGTTTGTTTTTAATTGGTTGTGTTAAATCTTCTGCAAATACTTTCAATGACTCCCCGTTAAAGAGAGATTTAGAAGCTGCTCCTATTATGGCCGTTAATTCTGATTGATTCCGTCTGTAACGACGATTTTCTGTTTTTCTGGTCAGATTATTTTTGAGTATTCGTGCTGACTTAGCTGGATCTAATTTTTCTAACTTTCTGTGAAGTGCCCAAAGTTTTCCTCTATTACGGTTTTTAGCACATATACGATCCGATTTTTTTGTGATTACTTTTCCAAGTCCTTCTCCGTGAGCCTGACCCTTTGAGTCATAGAAAGCCTCCGTATACCCCTTGTCCACTCCGACACTTTGACGTTCGGGTGGAATTTCTACGGTTCCATGGTCTACCAAAAAGTGAATCTCAAATCTTTGTAGGATTTGATTGTAAATTAACCTAATCTGTCCTTTTATATTTCGGTTAGACTTGACAACTATCTTGTTCCTTTTTCCTCTTGTTAGTCCAGCTAATTCTAGTTGGTAAGTGTTTCGCGAAATTCTCTGGCATTTGTAACCAACTTGCTGATAAACTATTTGATTTTTAACCCAAGAATGACCTCTATGGAATTCTTTTCTGACAAGTCTGTGCAGTAAAGGATTGTCTAGAAAAGCCTGGGTTTTGAGTTGCGTGACATATTCCTTGCATTTATCTTGGTTTTCTTTTTCCGGAAACCTTTTGTAAATATTTTTGATAACCACCTTTTTACAGGCCGCCTGGCTCGCTGTGATGGTTTTCGCCACATCATTAATGGTCCAATCCATCAGTTTTGCCGGTAATCCTAAACTGTCAGGAGATCTAAAACTCTTTATTTCCGGAATCGCTTTTTTCCAGTCGAGCCCCCAGTGGCTAATGCTTCCCAATTTGTTGTAAGACTCAGATCTGACAATACCCAATTTTTTCATTATAGACAACAACTCTGTCTCAACCGACACGGTCATACCCACTACTGGGACGATTTGAGTCGATATTTTTTTAGTTGCTCCTACTTTCTTGGGCATTGCTGCTGTCTGAATCCTATACTTTACTCTTACTCTAGTGCTAGAGAATTGTCAATGTCGGTTTTATACCATTAAATACCGTATTATCCCTATTTAAGAGGGTCTGGTTGCGAGACAACAAGCTAAGGGTTGAACTCTCTGGCGGCTGAACCATGGGGGATTCTAAGGGATTGCTGTTGGAGGGGTTAAAAACTGGGTTTGAGAGGCGCTTATGATATAATAGTCCCATCTGTTGAGAAAACGTCCTTGTCTTATTCTACCTATTCGCTTTCCGAGTATTGTTAAGAAGATAGAGAAGGGGCTGTTTTCCTGTAGGTTTCCATGTATAGTAACCCGTTGGGTCAAGGCTCTAAGGTATTTTCAGACAAGGTTTACAACCTGCAATTGAGGTGACCATGGGGACACTAATTACTTTTTCCAGCTATTTATCCAATTTTTCCGGATTTTTAGGTTATTCTGCCTGAGTTGAGGGTAATTGAGGAGTGTCGGTTCCTTGAATCAGATTAGCTTTCATGGCGGCTAACTCAGCTTCCACATCATCGTTAGCTTCAAGAGCGGCAAATTTCTGATCGAGTTGATTGCTACCTAACTCAGCCATTGCCTCAGACCGGGCTTCAAGCTCCATTACCTTATCTTCCATCTTTTCAAAAGCGCTCAAGGTACTACTGGTACCTACATTAGCGAGCATCTCATTAATTTTCATGGATGCCTTAGCTGATTGAGCCCGAGCAATATACAAGTTCTTTTTAGTTTTCGCCTCTGAAATTTTCTGTTCTAGGGTACGCAGCTCTTCCTTGAGCTTGGACACAAGCTCAGCTTGCTGGGAAAGCTGAGCGTTCATGGTTGTGACGGTCACCTGATGAGATTTCCGCCGTGTCAGGGCATCCCGTGCCAAGTTGTCGTCTCCTGCTGACAAGGCTAACTGAGCGCGACGGTACCATTGCTCAGCAGCGGCTTGAGCCTGAGAGGCTTGTCGTTCGGTGCGTTTTTGGGTAGCGATCGCTTGAGCTACAGCCTGACGCATTTGAATCAAATCCTGCTGCATATCATCGACAGCCTGTTCCAGGATTTTCTCAGGA
>NZ_JAAHHU010000778.1:0-2243 GCF_010672095.1 Moorena sp. SIO3I6
TCTGCTGTAGGCTTAGTCTCACTCTTGGGTTCACCTTCACCACAGCCTGAGAGGAAAATTACAGCTATAACCATTAGATTTACCCATATTTGCACCTTTTTGACCATGATTATGCGATCGCTTCTACCTTCGCTTCTACCTTAATTAGTATACAAAACTTAATAAAACTCAGTTTTGGGGTAATTTACAATGCCCCTCTCCCCCATCTGCCCACTGCCCACTGCCCCATCTGCCCACACTTTCCTATCTCCCCACACTTCCCACACTTCCCACACTCCCCCCTCTAGACCCACACCCCCGCGCCCGGGATACATCACTATTTTCAGTAATTTAGCTGATGGTTTTAATACAAATGGCTGAGGTTTATTAAAAAAAAATAATATTATCCGTTGATTTTGAGCAGTTTTCAGTTTAACTTCACAGAATCTTCCTCAAGATTAACATGATTTTTATATAAAAATAGCGGTTTTTTCTGTTATTTGTAGATCCAAGTAGCCTATCTAACGGTCATCAAAATAGTTCCGATAAATTCATGAATTGTTCATAAAGTTTAGCAGTTATAAAAAAAAATATGTAGACTAATTTTAAACTAATCATGTAGACTAATTACTTAGCAAAATAACCCGCAACCAAAGTAATTAACACAGGTTAAATTATCAATTAATTTAGTTTGCCAATCAAAAATAGAAGCTTTAAGTGGCAAACTATGACCGAGTCAACTTGAGGATGAAGCGATAATCAACAGACCCATTAGTTATGGCTATCTTAGGACATCAATTACGAGATAAATTACGAGCTGACCAAAAGGGTGCAGGTAGTACTACAGGGAGATATTTAACCCCATTTCAACAAAAACTTCTGCAAAAAAGTTTGGAATTGGATCTATCAGAAAAATACCGTCAGCGTATTCAAATTATGCTGCTGGCGGATCAGGGGAAATCTCAAGCTGAAATTCGCCAAGCCTTAGGCTGTTGCCCAGCGACAGCTAGGCATTGGATCCTGATGGCTCGGACTGGTCAAGCACTCAATTGGCAGGATAATCCCATTGGTCGCCCTAAGGCGGTTAATGAGCAATATCTTGAACGGTTACAGGAACTGGTAAAACAGAGTCCTAGGGACTGTGGCTATTCATTTCGGCGCTGGACAGCTCATTGGTTGAGTAAGCATTTGGCTAAGGAATTGGGGGTTGAAATTACCCCTCGCCATGTGAATCGGTTGCTCAAAGAGATGGGATTGTCCACTCGACCGAGAAAATCCAGTAAGGCTCAGTCAAAGACGACTGAGAATGGGATGAGTGGGGTTAGCATTATGATTCATGACTTGCAATCGGCTGTTCTACCTGATTCTTCACCGATTATGCTCTCTTACACAAATAGGATAACCCTGAGTACCAATGGTTAAAAGTTCATCTGCTCCAATAATTTCTCCTCAACAATTGAGCAAGACTCTGGGATATTCTCTGTCTCCATCAGAATTCCAGCGCGTCCTAAAACGATGTCAATTCAAAGAGCCTAAGGTGGGCAAGTTTTGGCACGCAGGAACTAGTAATGCCAATAGTAATGCCAATAGTAATGCTAATAGTAATGCTGGGATCTATATCATTATCGCTGGTAAGGTGAGACTACTCAATGGGGCAGGTGAATTAATCACTACCTTGGAAACTGAGGAGTCTTTTGGCGAATTGACCTTGTTCCCAGAAGTTGACTTGGAGCCCTATTTGGCTAGAGCTTCAGTGAATTTGAAGCTGTGCTTTTTACCAGCGGATGTGGTGTTGGCTCTGATGGATCGCTATCCCCAAATCCGAGACCATTTGTGGAATACAGCACAATTGCGAGACTCCCAGTGCCAAATGCGATCCTCTGAAAGAGCCGCTACCGGAACGCAAAATCCTGTCCCAGCTCACTCCGCCACTCCCCTCACCTCTGGATCCCATCAAAAAACCAAGTCCCAGAAAAAAATCAAGAAAGCTTTCTTCCCTCATCCTGCTCAGCGTGTGGGACATTGGTTTCAACGAATTACTAGGCGCTATCCATTTTATGCTCAACAGAGTGCTAGCGATTGTGGTCCAGCTTGTTTGGTGATGGTGTCTCGCTACTGGGGCAAGCAGTTTAGTTTAAATCGCTTGCGGAAGTTGGCGAATGTCAACCGAGATGGCTCATCCCTGCGAGGATTGTGCTTTGCTGCCGAAAGTGTTGGCTTTTCCACTCGTCCAGTGCAAGCTAGTTTCGATGATTTGGTGAAGA
>NZ_JAAHHU010000779.1:0-2243 GCF_010672095.1 Moorena sp. SIO3I6
ACCACCACTAGAACCAGAAACTCTTCCTAATTTGCGGGGTCTTACCCAGTTACGAAGTTGAGCAGCGATTTCTATGGCTACTTCATCGGATTCTAACCCTGAAGGACTCATAAAAATAATTTCTCCCTCTATTAATTCCATCCGATAATCAGGATGCTGTGCTTGCAGCGTTTCTAAATCTTTGACCGTTAAACTAGGCATGCTTAAAATCCTCCATCTACAGTTTTAGTTTAGGGAGCAGGGAGTAGGGAGCAGGGAGCAGGGAGCAGGGATTAGGTACTAGGCTGTAGGCTGTATCGCTTGTGTAATTAGGTAAAAGTTCTAATAAAATTGCCAAATTTACCACACTCAAACCATTACACACTACCAAAACTACTCTATTATTTATGCCCTATTTACTATTAGGATAATTTTAAATTTCGTAATAAACAAAAATCTTAAACTCCTTGACAATAGATGAATTTATGGATATATTTATAATGTACAACATTTAAAAATACTGTTGATCGTCACGAACCCACCGCTCACGCCTATCGGCTATAACGGGGGCTTGAAAAAGCCCATAACGTGACCAGCCTAAGACTTTTGATTCTACGTTTTTTGAGCTATCACACCTTTGGATGCGTCGCTAGTCTTCTGCTCTGTGGTTAATGGTTAAACAGTCATAAACGGGTTAAGACAGTGCCATTAGCAAGACAAACTCAAAAAACATTGGCGAAGCGAACTTCACCCTAGTAATAGGAGAAAAGCACAATTATGCGTGTTTTTGTACTAGATAAAAATCTTAAACCACTAGACCCTTGCCGCCCTGCCAGAGCCAGATTATTACTCAAACAAGGTAGAGCCAAAGTGTTTAGAAGGTATCCATTTACAATCATCCTGTCAGATTTGGAGGTAGAAAACTGCACGACTCATAATCACCAGTTAAAAATTGACCCAGGTGCAAAAATAACAGGCTTAGCAATCCGGCAAAACGACACTGTTATTTGGAGTGCTGAAATAACCCATCGTGGATTCCAAATCCGAGACGCTTTAACCTCAAGACGGCAATTAAGACGTTCTCGCCGTAACCGTAAAACTCGTTATAGAAAACCTCGTTTTCTTAATCGGAAACGTCCCTCCGGATGGTTAGCTCCTAGCTTAATGTCTAGAGTTCATAACATCCTGACTTGGGTTAAAAAACTGATTCGGCTTTGTCCCATAGCGGGTATTTTTCAGGAGTTGGTACGGTTTGACACTCAGAAGATGGAAAACCCAGAAATTTCCGGTACTGAGTATCAACAAGGCACTTTATGCGGCTACGAAATTCGAGAATACTTGCTTGAAAAATGGAACCGTAAATGCGCTTACTGTGGCGCAACAGATGTCCGGTTGGAAATTGAACATATCAAACCAAAATCTTTAGGGGGTTCCGACAGAGTTAACAACCTGGCAATAGCCTGTCACGATTGTAACCAGACCAAAGGAAACCAGGAGATTGAACAATTTTTATCAGGAAAGCCTGATATTTTGAAACGAATCCTGTCTCAGGCCAAACGATCGTTAGCTGATGCCGCTGCGGTTAACTCAACTCGCTGGAAGCTGTACAACGAACTCAAATTGACCGGATTGCCGGTAAAAACGGGCTCGGGAGGTCAAACTAAGTACAATCGACGTCAGTTTAGCCTACCTAAAACTCATTGGCTTGATGCCGCTTGCGTCGGGGATGTTCAAAGCATTTTTGTTGAGGATTATCAAATCCTATCGATTGTGGCAAAAGGCCATGGAACTCGTCAAATCTGTCGAACAGATAAATTTGGTTTTCCGAAGCGGTACTGTTCAAGAACCAAGATACACAAGGGTTTTCAGACCGGAGATATTGTCAAAGCAGTTGTCACTAAAGGTAAGAAGATCGGAACTTACGTTGGACGTGTTGCTACTCGTAAGACTGGTTCATTCAACATTTCAACTGCCAACGGATTGATTCAAGGAATTAGCTACAAGTACTGTACACCAATTCACAAAAAGGACGGATATGCGTATCAAATTAACACCCTGCCCTCCCTTTCCTGAGTGCCTGTCACCTGGGGAAACCCCAGGTGTTTATATGGCACGTCTCACCGCTAAATCAAACAAAGATTATAGCGGGAGTCTCCAGGGAGGCGGACAGATGACTAAAAACATTCCGCCTAATTCCGATGACAATCAAACTCCTGAAAACCCTGGTCGTCAACCTAAGAAAGTCAAGTACGTTTTGATCGGTT
>NZ_JAAHHU010000078.1:0-31792 GCF_010672095.1 Moorena sp. SIO3I6
GATTGCCCTGCTTCAAGGGCTTGCAATATATGCAATCGAATAAAGGTGTTGTTAGCGACTTCCTCAATAGGTATAGATTTCTCCTGCCTGACTTGGCTGAGATAGGTCCCTATTTTCTGGAGTTGCTCCTCTTGCTCTAGACTTAAGTGGCTCACCAAATCTCTCCACCCATTAATCCACGTTAACAATTTTTATACAGAAACATCGGATAGTAACATCCTCTGGGCATCTCACCATAGAACTTATCAAAACTTATCAAAACTTAACAATATAGCCAATTTGCTGATGAAATAGGAAAACTCTCTAATTCTAAGGTATGGTTTGGATTGGCATCCTCCCCCGGCAGGAACAATCCTCGCGCTGGGGGATTTCCACGTTATACCGAGTTGCATTCAAAAAGAGTAGATTGGTTGGATAAAGAGATGGGGAGATGGGGAGATGGGGAGATGGGGAGATGGGTGGAAGAGGAAGTTATAAGTTTGACCGCAACTTGATATCACTGTAAGTCTTTATCCTTTCGTTGAGTTGGCTGAATGCTGTTCCCGTAGCGTCCGCGTAGCGCATATGCTTAAGAATTATCAGCTAATTTTTGGCAAGAATTTAATGCATCATTTTGTTTGCTTTATTTGCCGTAAATTTATGCTTGAATAATGTTTTAATAAGGCAAAATTATTATGATATAATTTGTTTTTTTTAGTTAATATTATGCATAATTCTACATTTATTTATATATAAACATCAAAAATTTATCGTTTTGCTCTACGGATAACAGTCTAGCAAATAAAAGACATATTAGGAACATAATTTTAAATTTTAACAGTGGTTTTAACTGGCGATAGGTTTTTGATATCCTGACTAAAGTCAGGAGAAAAGGAGTGGGGTATTGACAAAAGCGATACAAAGGGGATAGTATTGCGAACGTGACCAAAAACCAGCCGAACGAACTAGATCCAGAACGATTCAACCAGTTGCCGAAGGAGGAAGTGGTAGAAATGCTCATGACTGCAGCGAAGTCTATAGATATATCAGCAGCAAGCAACAATAGAAGAACTGAAACAAGAAATAGATAAACTGCCTGTAAGTAGTAGAATTAGAACGCAAAATTTAATCAAAAACGCCATCAACAGACCTACTCAAAAAAACGGAAACTCAGAAATAAGAAAAACAAGATACAGGAGAAAAACCTAAACGTCAAGCAGGCAGACAGCAAAGACATCAAGGAAAAACCTGGAGTCGCTCTCGGTATCGGGAATATATTCAGGATAGTGCTAATTTATCGGCTAATTTATTAAGTTAAGTAAATATTAAGTTTAGTAAAAAAAATGCTCTGCTTAGGGGTAGTCTGTGATAGAGTTTGTTGAGCAAGCTCGACCGGCTCAACTTGATAAAACTGCACTTGCTCCTTATTTGATTCCATAACCTTACGTTCTGAATCATTACCATAGAATTAAAGGGAGTTTTTATGCTCGCATACGGATTTATAACATTATTGAGTCTAGGTTCTGAGTACTACTTTAAATACGAGATTGATGCTCAGACTGGTTTCCAGATCTATTGGATTACAATCCCTGAGGGACTCGATAAGGAACGCTATAGCAAACAAACAATCTCCGAGTTTTTAGCAGAATCATCAGTTGCACAAATTCTCAAACCTGGAGCACCCCTTGATAAGAGCCTTTATCAAGCTAGCCTAATTTTACCGGGATTACCAGCCTCACCTTTCGATGCATTTTATACTATTGAACTAACCTACGACAGCGATTCATTTACGTTAGGAGTTCAATCTACTGATTCTTTTGGATTTAGTCCGGAAGGCTCAACTCATTTCAAAGATTTAAATCTGAGTTTTACCCAGCAACTTAATTCCGAAACCGTCACTGTCAGTGGAACAGTGACGGCGGTTTTCTCTGGTCAAGATATTGTCCTTGAGGCAGGGTTGAGCGATGGCTCTGAACTAATTTTTAATTACAATCCTAATAATCCTCAGGAAATCCCGATTCAACCGTGGGGCAATTTGGAGTTGACGACTTTTACGGTCAAACCTGGATCAAATCCTCTTCAACCCCAGGTGCTCTACTGGTTTGGAGAAAAGTCGGGAGAATGGGTTTATGATTGCTCCTTGAGGAATACCGAAGATGCACCCGCCATCGACTTACGGATTCAAACGGAGCCAGAAACAGTGCAGTGGGGATTAGGGTCTATCGCTGTTAAAGATGGCTTGATCGAGAGTGAAAATGCGACCCTAGAAGCGGCAAACCTAAGTTCTGCTAGCAAACTGATCAAGGCATTCCAAGAGAGCAACGAAATCACTATTGCAACCTGGATTAAGCCTAGCCAAACGGGTCAACAATACCCAGCTATAGTCCTGACTCTATCCGAAGATCCTCAAAATCCCTATGTGACTCTGGCTCAAGGGGATTCAGAATGGCTAGAGGGTTATGGAAATCGGTGGTCGGGGGATTGGTACCATCACGACGAGTATAGTGTGCTATTGCGCACCAACACTAATGATAGAAACCGATATTGGCAAATCCTGACGACAAGTCCCGACACAGTAACAACCGAGCTAACCTATGTTGTCTATACCTTCTCACAGAATAACTTCGGGGATGAGAGTGATAATGCCAAGTTGTATCTCAATGGCAAGCTAGACAATTCAAAATGGATTAATAGCGATAATCAGGAGCGTCATTTTTGGAGAAATAAGAATCAGCAGAGTAATCGTGCGAAAAATAGGAATCAGAGGGGTAATCGTTGGAAAAATCGGGATGATGAGGAGGATTCTCCTTGGAAAGATCGGGATGATCAGGAGCTTAATCTTTGGACAAATGACCCTGCTGTTAAGTTAGCTTTAGCAAATGACGTTTTATTTCTCGATCGCAGGGGCAACTCCCGAAGGAATCAAGATTTCCCTTGGGAAGGGGAACTCTACGAGGTGGCAATTTATGACTCCGCCCTGACACCAGAGGCGATTTACCAGCGCTACTACCCCACTATTGAAATTTTGGGCAACCTGACGCTGACTAATATGCCCACTCCTTTGAACCAACCCCTAACTGCTCAACTGACTTTGGAGGGTATGCCGGATGTAGAGCATTATTCAGAGTCTAAGCTCAATCTTAAGGTTGACACCTCTGAAATCCGGGAAGTTACCCCTGAGTTTGACTTCACCAAGATTGCCCTGGAATGGCAATCAGAACCTGGAACCTCCCCAACCTGGTACTTTAAGTGGGGACAAGTGGATAGCACGTTATGGAAAACGTCAATTCCCTTTACGGCAGTTCAAGCGGATGCGCCGGGTAAACTTGCCCTCAATTCACCGGAATTCGACCTTCAAATCGGATTAGGACAAATTAATACCCTAGAGGGGTTGTGTCTATTCCTGAAACCAGATAGCACGGGGGAGATATGGCAGATGTCTTCCATCACCTCTGTGTCTGAACTGGAACTCCCCCAATTAAGGGATTATCGCCCATTTGATTGGACGGTAGATTTCAAGCTACTGTTTGCTCGTCACAATCAACAACGGAGTCAATTTGACCCCCTGGGGATTGAAGATGGAAAAGTCGTTCTCAAGGGCAATTGGTTGGGAGAAAACCTTGTACTCTATGGCTGGTGGCGCAATGAGCAGTTTGTCCTGGAAGGGCAAAGAACTTTGAGTCTACCGTTTCAAGTTACTTTAGGTCCAATCTTTGAACCCGGTACCTCCCAAAAAATTATCGACCAGGTAGCGATCGCTTCCGTGATGAACGCCACTGTAATCCTGGAACTGACTGAGTTAGGCTTTTTGGCAAAAGTCTCTGGAACCTTTGATTGGACAGATCAAGCAGGGACGGTAAACACCTTTACAGTGCCGGAGTTTACCCTAGTTCGCCCACCGCTGACTCCCAATCACATCCTGGAAGCGATTTTGGCAAGGTTAAACTCCCAAGTAGATGTGATCTTTGCACAACAGTTTCGCCATCAAGCGGACTACTACTTTACGGTGGTGGAGCAAAAACCTGTTATTTATTTGGGCAAACCCAACGACCCTGCTGCCATCACCCAAACTACAACATTGCCCCAGTTATTCAACACTGCTGCGGATTCCAATAACATTTCCAGCACCGCAGGCATCTTTACCCTGACAGAAAATGCCGATCAAAGCTGTACCCTGACCATAACTCCTCCGGAAAGCAGTGACAATTGGCTAGATCAACTTAAGACCGATTACGACAACTTTATTGCTCAACTAGATACCAACAGTAATCTGATTGCTGGTACCCTCACCCTGGTCAAAACCCGGATTGCTGAACGGATGCCGTTGTTGGTTGAGGAAATTCTCTACTACTACTACGGCTTGGATAGCGTTAATGGCTACGTGGATTTGCAAGCTGGAATGCGGTTACGGGTCGATTACCAAAACTATCAATTCGTTCATCCAGCCCAATCTACGGCTAATTCAGGGTTTGTGGGCAGTGGCACGTCCTACTATAGCCTCAACAGTTATCGGGATGGCACTAACCTAATGATCAACTTTGATGGGTTTTTGTCCCAAATTCAGCCCTATGTCACCACAGATATTGCTACGGTAGGGGCTGGGAGTAGTCTGGATACCTTTAAAGTTGGCTATCAAAAACCCTACTTGCGGCTAGTTTATCCTAGTTTGGCAGCTCCCTCTGCAGGTTCCCTCGATCCCGGACAAGCTGCAACCATTATGGGAGCCGCAACAGTAACAGACCTGGATAAAAAGACAAACGTTGCCAGCTTTTATTTCCGAGGACGGGCAACAGTGATTCCAGAAATTACGGTGGTGCTACAGGAACAACCGGTATTTGTTCCGGTGGGAACGACTTTACGACAACTGATGGAGCAACGTGTCAGTATTCCTTCAGTATCCCTGGGAGAATCCCTACTGAACTCTACCGGAAAACCGAGGTTGAGCCGTCTTTTACACGAAGGGGTGTCTAACGAACCTAGCTATCGCTTTATCTACCTGGACGTAGATAGTCCAGTGCTTGATTTGCCTCTGGTAAAAGGCGATCGCATTGTCCTGTAGGGGGTGAGCAGATGACTACCTTTACCCAATCAACAGCACAGGCGCTCTACGTTTTATCTGAATCCGTTAACCCTACCGTGCCCTATAGCATTGGGTTTTGGGTTAATGGCGGATCGATAGCAGATTCCCAAACCCTTTCCCTGGAAGAAACTTGGACAATAAAGACGGGAGTATATCTATTTCTCAAAGCTGTGCCAGAGGGGAATGATGCTATAGACCCTTCGGTGTTGAGCGACCGCATTCGTGAATTTCTGATTACACCTTCGGTACGCAATACCCGGTTTTTGTGGATTGATAACCCAGAGGAGTTAGTCTCTCGCTGGCGATTTCATGCCCTAACCCTGTCTCCAACAGATACTGTAGAGCGACTGACCTTTTTTAATTTCCGCAACTATGAATTAGCGATCGCTAGTGGTGTAACTTGTCAGTTGAATGGAACTAAAGACGGATTTCTGTTTGCCCTCGATCCGTCTCTACACAACCTGCCTAACACTGGGACTGAATCACCGGAAACTGAATTACCGAAAACTGACCCCTTTTATTTGTCCACAGGTTATGGTGCTCATCAACTGAAAGGGATTGAGGTCAATCAGGCAGGGGAAGCTATGGCATTACCCTTTAGTGGAGAGTTGGCCGGTTGCCTGACCTTTGCCCTGACCTTGCAAAACCGATCTCCTGGCACAGCCTCCTTTGAGGAACTGGTCTATCTGGATGTGACGTTGCGGATGTTTTTCAAATCCGCAAACTCCTTACTAGACGCCACTGACCCCTTGTCTGGTTTTGCAGGATTGAATAGCGACCAGGACTTCCTGATTTCTAGCCATCGATATCCCTTTCTGGGGGAAGATAGCGATGCTGCCTCCCATTATTCTGAGCAGGGGGATGGTAGCCAAAATCTGACCTTATATAGCGCCCTAGATCCCCTCCAACCCTTGAATGGCGATCGCACTTACTTTGCCTTTGTAGAGCCAGGAAACTCTACTATTTCGGATTTATCCTTGCCTTCTTGTTATCGCACCAATTTAGGATATTCCATCCATGTCACTCCCCATGGTCATGGGGACAGTCGGCTAATCTTTGCAGAGCGTCCAGGGCAGAATTCTAGCATCTTTGGTTCACCCTTGTATCTAGTCCCCCAAGGGAAATATACTCTCTCGGTTCCCAATTACGAGAGTACCCCTATCCCCAGTGGAAAGGACTTTTCGATACGAGATGAAGATAACTTCTTGTGTGGATTAGCGGGGATTGAATACATTCAACTGTCGAGTCAACAGGTTAATATTCTGCATCTGGAAGCTGGAAAACCGACCTTTGCGCCGGATTTCGTTCCTGAGCAAATTGTAGATACCAATGAAGCTGGGCAGCGTCTAGAATCGGGAACAACTACAGCTTGGGGATATATTGAATATGACCAAGTAACGAATTTACCGGTCTATTTTTCCCAACCCAAGCAGTCCTTGCTGTATCGAGCATCAACGTTTCAGGATGGAAACCAAGACCCAACTGATGATCCCCTCAGGTTTTTGGAGGTTCCCTTTACAGGACTGCCAAGGGGAGAGTATTTACCCTTGTTTCCCTATGGTGGAGTAAGTGGAACCCTGGCTCACTATCAGCAAATGGAGGAACAAATCCTCAATCCCCAGCGCCGCCAAAAAATTAGAATTGTTGCTGAAACAGACACCACTCAACTTAGCGGTGAAGCTCAGGGAATACAGGGCATAGGGATAGGGACATCTAGTCCGCAAGCATTCAGTGCCTTGAGTAGATCAGCTACCCCTGAAGCTGAGGCCATGGCTGCTGCTGCTACTAGCTCAACAGCCGAAACCATCACCGGTACAACTCCCCAAGGATTGCTGGCAACCTATTCCTCTGATTATCAAACCCTCAACAGTCTATTACTGGCGAAGGATACCGAAAAGAAGGATGTGAGTTTGCAAGACTTAGAACGGGGTTCATCCCTCCGTTCAGCTTTCCAGTCGAGTCAGATGTTCCTGGTGATCACTGACCCGACTTCCCTAAAAACCTTTGATACCAATGAACCTCCTCAAGTTATCAAAGAGCATTTTCAGAACAACCAACTGACCATTCAAAGGTGGACCTTTGATCTCAATCCAGACAATTGGCGTCAGGGCACAGGGGATACTGATACGGTTTTACTGTTTAAGTTCCTAGATAAGCCCCTGATTGATATTCTCAAGGATACCGCCCTGTGGGAACAACCGGAGGTATTTGTGGGGACGGCAACTGATGCCGATGAACGGGTCAAGGAGATTAAAGCAGTGCGCGATCGCTTAGTGACATTCTTTGAAAATGCGATCGCAACCGCAAACGACCCCAATGCTGCTGAAAAAGACCGGGATAATGCTGCCCCTCTAGCCCGGGTTGGCAGCAGCACCTTTTGGTCAGGGATGATCGCGTTAAATGTCAAGCTCCCGGTCGGGACAGGAATGCCTCCAGACTTGAAAGCCCTAGAATGTGGCATACAAGACCGGGATAATTTCTACGCTCAGTATGTTGGAAGTAACGGCACCCCGATTTTGCCCCAAAATGGGCAATTGGTAGCGGAACAGTCTTCCCTGTTTGGATTGCTGGACTATCAAGACACCTCCGTGCCAGAAACCGGTCCATCTGGCTATGCCTTCCAGGTGGCCAACTTACGGGTGCAATTCCAAAATTCTCAAATTACGGCATTTTCCAGTGAAGTCAATCTTACCCTAGATAAACTCTTTGACGAAGCTACCCAATTACTCAATAGTCGATCAGGACGCAATATCGTCATTCTCCAGGGCTTTACGGAAGAACACAATGGGGTGATTACCTATGGCTTTAGCTTTAGCGGCGAGAACTATTTTGCCCTACCCGATAGTCATATTCTCAATAATGTTGACATCGTTAAGGCCACTTTTTCCACAGATCCCCCAGGCAATGATACTACACTCACTATTGGACGATTTACCCTCTGGGGTCGTCTCAATTTCCGTGACCTAGAGGCCTTTGATGGATTATCCTTTGGGTCAGATACTTCCCTGTCCGATGAAGTCTTAACTGCCAGCAACCTGGTCAACCGCAGTGCCCGTGCCCTGGAAGACGATTATCAGGTAGGGATTGATACTCTCAATCAAGCCTCAGCCGAGTTGCAGCAAAAACTGGATGAGCTAGCGAATAACGAACAATTCCTCCAGTTTTCAAAGCTGAGTATTGTGATGAACTGCAAGCATACGAATGGTACCCAGGATATCACCTTTAGTGTCGATGCCAGCCAAATTGCCTTTGATTTGGCTCGCAGTAAAGCCCGCCCCCATAGTCTCTACAGCAAATTTCCCCTGAAGCTGGCTAACTTCGTCTATCTCGACCCTGCTCAACCCGATAGCAAGCCTAAAGGGTATCTTACTGTAAAGACTCCCTTGGGCAGTGGTTCTATGCCCGACAGTGGCTTTGGTTTTAACTTCGAGTTTAATTTGGGTAGTTTAGGGGCATTGTCGGGTTCAGCTCAGTTTGTGGTTAATCTGTTGATTATCTGGGAACCGAATCAGGATGGTTCCCAGGGGAAAGCAAAAACCTTTGTAGGATTGAGGCTACCGGGAATTGGTGGGGATGTGCTCGGTTTTCCTCTCCAGAGTGTACTGAAGCTGTCCTTCAAGACGGTGGAATTACTAGTTGATTCGACTAGCGCTTCTGGTACAGCTTACTTGTTGAAAATCAAGAAGGTTGCTCTTAAGTTTTTTGTCCTCTCATTTCCCCCCAATGGACAAACCGAAATTGTTATCTTTGGCAATCCTGATGCCACTGATAGTAATGATGCCGTTGGCTGGTATGCTGCTTATGCTAAATAACTACAGCTATCTGGTGGTGCGTCCCCCACCAAAGGTTAATGTCCAACTATTAAAAGCAACGTCAGCTATCAGCTATCAGCTATCAGCTATCAGCTATCAGCTATCAGCTTATAGGTTAGGTCACAGGCTAGAAGCCTGTGCCACGCTAGTTGGCTTTTGAATAAAATAAGCTGACGGCTGACGGCTGACGGCTGACGGCTTACAAAGCCACTAACCAATAGATTTAATTTAATTTAAATAAACAGGAGATCCGATGGCAGAGCAGAAAATCCCCAATTATCAAGATATTAACGATATCCCAACGTTTATGGAGGAAGTACAGACTACCTATAGCATTACTGAAGAATTGCCCATCACCTTATCTGACAATCATCCATTATCTGATATGTGGGCAAAACCAATTACTGTTACGGAAGGTACATCACCGGATCCTTGTTATACGGCTACTGGATCAATTAATGATCAGTTTCCCTTCAATTTTGCCAAGGATTTTCCCTTTGATATTAAAGATTTCAGTTTTCTAAGTAACCAAGACGTTGCTCCTGAACTGGCAATGAAGTTGAAGATTGATGTCTTCCAACCTATCCCGGAACCTGAAGATCGGAGGGGGATTAAAGTTACCGTATTTTCGGTACCCCAATCGGATGATTATCCCAATGGTGTGATTGTAAAAAAAGGGTTAACCTTCGTGGACGAAAATGGAAATCCTGTGGCTGATGATAATCTTTCGACACAAAAGATTCCAGAAGAATCAGTGGTTCCCCCGGAAGCTGAAGTTAAGCTCGATCAACTATAAACCAATCGAACTTTTATAAGTTATACTTGGTAAGTAATAGTGTTTTAATTTTACTGACATTTTTTGATTTTATTAGATTGAACAAGGAGCGAAAAAATGGCAGAGACTAAAGTATTTTTTGGTGTTTCTCTAGAACTGGCTGGAAAGACAATTTCCTTAGAACCTAAAAATGCTATTAATGAAATTAAAGAAAAGGGAATTGAAGTTGAACTTCCGGCAGGGGAGAGAGTCTATTTAGGGACAGTAGGTACCTCTCTTAACAGTATTTTACAAACCCTAGGAGCAGTTGAGTCAGGCACAACGGCTTCCTTTCTGAATGAGGATGGCACTCTCAAGTCCGACGAATTACCAGATATTACCGTCTTACAGGATGCGGCAAGTGTGCTGGTTGAAGCTGGTTTATATGTGGATGAATTTCATGTCAGAATTCCAGGTTCTAGTGCTTCAACGACAAATGCTGATGGAAAGAAAGTCGTTGATAAAACGAAGACAGCTTATACTGTTGGACTATCAGCAGAATGGCAAGAGAATTCAGGTCAATTAATAGATGGATTAGACCTTAAATTAAGGGGGGTCTATTTCAAAATCAGTAATGAAGAATAGCAATCAGTAATCAGCTATCAGCTATCAGCTATCAGCTATCAGTTATCAGCTATCAGCTATCAGCTATCAGCTATCAGCTTATAGGTTAGGTCACAGGCTAGAAGCCTGTGCCACGCTACTTGAGGTGCTTTTGAATAAAAAATGCTCCCTGATGGCTGACGGCTGAATGCTGACCGCTGACCACTGACTTTCGATAATTCCATTCTTGCCTAGTAATCTTTTCTGAATCGAGCCATGACTGCAATAGTGCAAAGAACAACCAGTGTTAGCTTTGGTATGATCTCCGAGCTAACCGTTGCTGGTGAAACTGTCAATTTGATCCTGGAGAAAATTGAAGACCGCAACGTAACGGTTTATCGGGGCGGTATGATTGCTGGACAGCGACTTTATGTCGTGGCGCTTTTGGAAGAACTGATTCCAGAATTAGATGCACCAGACTCGATTCAGAACTTAGCCATTACCAAAATGGCGGTGGAATTGCGACCGGATAAAGGGGCATTTTCTTTTGAGGCTGCCATTGAAAATCCCTGGTCGATTACCCTCGATTCGGGGCCAACCTTATCCATCGAACAGCTTGCTCTGTCAGTGTCGTCGGTCAAATCTTCTGGCTCAACCAATGGCACTCAACAGAATACGGCAGAATCCCTCTCCCAGCAGCGAAAACTGTCATTTGAGGGGCTGTTTGAGTTATTTGGGGGCGAATTTGCGGTTAAGGTCGCCCATCAATTTTCCTCAAAAAATGGAAATATTGCCAGTCAGTGGGGATTTTCTGCCACTGCTGAAAATATTAGTATTACCGAAGTCATCAAAGCTTTTGGATTTTCCCAGGATAAGCTCGATGAGTATGGGTTGCGGGATTTAGTAGTTTCCCTGGCATTTGCGCTACAACAAACCCGCTATCAAGACAGTAATACCCAAATCGTCGAATCCCGCTATACCTTCACCGGATCCATGGATTGGGATACTGGCATTGCTTTAGTGCCAGGGGAAGAAACCCTGCAAATCCAAGCGGCGATTCAAATTACTAAAAGGTCGAGTAATAAACCAGGGGGAACCTCTACGACCCTAAAAGGAGCGATCGCAGGAACGGTCAAAGCCTCGATTCCCTTTTTCGATACCTTACAACTCTCGGTTATCTATACCTTTAGCCAAACCAGTAGCACATCAGGCTCTGGTCGTTCACCCCAAGCCCTGGCTAATCGTACCGGTGAGTTAATTTTCCAACTCCAAATCAGTACCCTGTTGTTGAGCGCAGTTTACACCAATATCAATAATCGTAAACTGTTGCGGTTTAGCGTTAGTTTGATCAATGGCAACAATAATCCCACTATTGGTGACCTGATTGCCTATATTGTCAGTGTATATGACTCCAGCATTACTGACTTTGAACTCGACCCACCCTGGGATGAATTTGCTAAACAAGAAATAGCGCTAGATAAGTTTAGTCTGGAGATAGACCTAACTAATAAATCCATCACCATTTCCTACAAGGCGACCTTGAATGTCTTGATTGCTAAGGTATCCAATGTGGGGTTGTCTTACCAGTTTGGGACTAAGTCATCTCAGGTCAGTACCCAACAAAATAATGCTAGAACAGCATCCAATAAAAAAATAGCGATCGCAGTAGACTTAAGTATTCCTGGACAACCCAAAAAGCGAGTTCAGTGGGACCCAGTCAATGAAAATCCCCCAGAAGTGCCCAGCACTAAAGCCCCGATCTTCGAGCTGAAGTTCCTGGCTTTGGGACAACGGGTTGCCTTCGCACCAGAAATTGTGCAACAAGCTCGTACTATTGAGCAATTCACCACGGTGATGCGCCAAACCTTGGTACCCCTTCCTCCCATTAAACGGCGGCAAAATCCCCTCACAGCTCTGCTACAGTCCTTACCCTCAGCCGTAAGTTCTGACCCCACTCAACCGATTCAATTTTCAGGTCAGCCCATTCAGTTTAGTGCAGAGAGTGGGTGGTTAATTGGTGCCCAATTTGTGATTTTGGGTGCCATTGAGATCAGTGTAATTTTCAACGATCCCTTTATCTACGGGCTGCGCATTAGCTTGTCGGGACCCCCGGTACAGAGTTTTGCTGGATTTGAATTTGAAATCCTCTATCGCCGCATTAGTGATACTGTCGGGGTCTATCGCAGTGAGCTGGTTTTACCGGACACCATGCGCTATATCGACTTTGGCGCTGTTCATATTACCCTGCCAGTGGTTGCCATTGAAATCTATACCAATGGAGACTTTGGTATCGATGTGGGCTTCCCTTGGGGTGGTGACTTTTCCAGATCCATTGCCGTTAATGTGGGCATCTTTTTAGGATTAGGGGGCTTCTATTTCAATAAACTGAGTGCAGAAACAGCCACCAGTGTTCCCGACATTGTTAGTGGCACCTTTGACCCGGTATTGGAATTTGGCATTGGCTTACAGGTCGGGTTGGGGAAAATTATCAAGAAAGGTCCTCTGCGCGCGGAATTCAGCATTACCATCCATGGCCTTTTGCAAGGGGTGTTTGCTACCTATAATCCCACCGATACTAATCAGAAAAAGGCCACCTATTACCGGATTCAGGGTGGTGTAGCCATTGTTGGTCGGATCTATGGTGTCGTGGACTTTAAAGTGATTCAGGTTGATATAGAAGTCCTGGTTAAAGTTGCGGTGCTGTTTGTGGTGGAGGTATACAAAGCTATTCAGGTGGCTCTGGTGGCTACGGTTTCTGTCAGAGCATCGATCAAGATTGCCTTTGTCCGGATCAGATTTAAGTTTAACTTGACCGTGCGGGAGCAATTTGTCCTCGGTTCAGATAGCACACCACCCTGGCAACTCGCTGCTGGTTCTGGGGGAGCCATGGCAGCCACTGTGCCGGTATTTACTGCCCGTGCTCAAACCGTGCGTCCCTATCGAATCAAAAAAAATGGTAGGGCTAATCGCTTTGGTTTTGCTAAAGCCCAGACCATTAGTAGCACAAGAACAGTTACAAATGTAACTACTACAAATACTACTACGACAAATGGCACTACCCAAACATCTGGTGGACGGTCATTGCGATGGGATGATGGCACAACGGGAATTCAGCTAGCACTGCCCGGAGACGTGCGCACGGAAACTGTAAAAGACGGCAAGCTTCGCCTCGATATTTATTTTCAACCGTCCTTTACTAAGACCGAAACAGATACTAAGACCGAAACAGAAGTCAGTGGTATCGGGTTATTGTTTATGGAAAACTCGATTCCTCTAGATGATAACTCTACCAATGATAATGATACGGACTTTGATGAGTTAGTTAAAGCCCTATTCAAATGGGTGATTTATGCTTATTTATCAGATAGTGAGCGTAATGCTTTAAATATCGACACAATTGCTGTTAATGTTGATAATCAAGACTTAACCTTGGAATTGTTAGAAGATGTTTATACCCTATTCGTTAACTACTTAGAGGAAGAACCGGCGGATGATTTTTGGGCACCCCTGATTCGATTCTTGTCTGTTAACTTTATCTTTGATATCACCGACCGCCCCATTAGTGCGGATACGGAAATTAGTGGTACCATTTTCCCGATGTTTCCTCAACTTGAGATGGAACTCAAGGATGGTGCTGATGAGAATGATCCCAATAAGCAGCCCAATATCGTTGATTTTGATAGTACGAAATATTCTCCCGCTCAAATCAAGGCGATTCAAAATTATTTTCAATCCTCCAACTATAACCATAACCAGAGCACAGAAGAAGTGCTGGGACAAATACCGACCAACGATGCATCCGCAGATTTAGCGATCGCTGAACTCCTATTTATTGACTACTTCACCTTAATTATTCGTTCTGCGGTGCAGCTTGGCATCGATCATGTTAGGGATAAAAAAGATGGGGTTGATGCCAATGGCACGATTACTCTGATTGACTTACTCAATCATTTCAATGGTGGTGAGTCGTTCCAATCCTTAGCGGGAATGACCTCACGATTCTTGTTGCATGGATTGCGAATACCCACCTTTACAGATAACACTACAACCGTTAATGGAGAACAACAAGCTGCTTATATTGCTACAGGACAACAACAAGCTGCTTATATTGCTACAGGACAACAATTTACTGTTACAGTTACGCGCACCCCTCCCGCAACAGACGGGGATAGTGAGACGGTAACCATTACTCCCAATGAAATTCGGTTATTTAAACCGGTTCCGGTTATGTTGACTTGGATTCGACTAATTGATTATCAAAGTCAGACCAGTGATAGTGAAACTAGTCAGACCAGTGATAGTGAAACGTTAACCTGTGAACTCAATTACCCTTTCCCGGATAGTGATCCTCCCTACAACACCATTACGCTTATTAAGCAGCTTGATGAGGCAGAAACCAGTGGAATTTTGCCCACAACTCCTCCAACACTGCTGGAGTTTTACAATCCCACTAACCAGCAATACACTATTCGCGCCAAAACTGACTGGAATGAATCTATCAATGGCAATAGTAAAAATCTGCTGTGGGAACTTCCTTCCGGTTTATGTGATTATCTCAAGTCTAAGTCTGATCAGACAAGCTTAACCCTTCTCTACAATCAGCAGCCAGTTCAAGATGGGGAAACCTTAAATACTGCGGAGATTGACCCAGGATATACCTGGGCAACTAAATTAACATTGGAAATCCGCCAAGTCTCACCATCAGATGGGAGCGGATTTTTGCCCACCGTATACGCTATTGAACGGATTGAAACCGCTAGTCGGCAATTGCTGCAAGATATTCTGACAGCAAACGTAACTCCTACAACCTTGACCTTGTTGTATTTGGATGACAGTGATGACAGTGGTGAATCGAAAGTTCTGACCCGTAATGGCAGTGCTGAAGTCTTGATGCTGAAGACGAATTTATCCCTAGATTCTGGGGATAATCCTACGGTGACACTAGACGTGTCTACGACCTTCCTACCATTCCTAAGACTGGTACAGGAAAGCACTGTTGTAAATAGTGAAGGCTATTACCTCAACTATAGCTATACAGAAAACGATGAGCAAAAGGGCTTACCAGACTCTCTGTTTGCTGATGGGGAAACGGCTCAGGTCACTCTGTTAATGACCTTTAGCAGTACTGCCGCTAGCTATCACAACTGCCTTAATATTCCATCTGATCATTCCCAAAGTATTACACTAAGGGCTGTTGTCAGCGAAATTTTTGCCACTAGTAGTCAAACAACTAATGTGTTAAGGATTCCGGCGGGAAATCTTGGTTTTAGACTGACCCGTGACTCCATTGAACCTGTAGACAATAATACTGCTACCGATGAGATTCAAAACCTCTATCAGCTTTTAAGTTATCAGCTGCCCAGTACAATTGAAGCTGACTTTAAAACCGGGCAAGACCGTCTACCGATCGGACCGATTGAAGAGGATGAGGATAATACAACATGGGTCTATGAAAAAGTCTTGCCGGTTTATGCTTTAACTACCGCCGCCCACACAGAATCCCAAGCATTACCGGAAATTCTCAAGGATACCCTCAATCCCTATTACGGTATTGGAGATACCTTTAAGTTGGATTTTCGCTGGCAAGATATCTATGGGAATCGTTTGGGAAGTGATGGGGACTTTGCAGAAGGTATTAGCCAAAAATTAGGTTATTTCGACCCGATTTTGGGAATCAATCAATGGCCCTCGGTGGGTGAAAGCTATAGGATTACCAGCAAGGATGATAAGACTGCTAATTTGATTCTGGAGTTGGTGTTAGACCAATCTAAATATATTCCCACTCCTGGGAATCTTTTCACTGAGGCACTGGATAAGATTAAAACTGACCGCGCTACTTATCAACAAATTTACTATCAGGTTCATGACTCAAACTTAACCTTTACGGTGAGTACATCGGTGATTCCCAGCAGTGACCAGGAGTTGACTGATTCCCAGCGTGCCGCCTTCACGGACTTTGTGGATAATGTCTATAAGTATTTGGTCACTTTGGAATATCTCCAGGAATTTGCCTATACAGTTGCTGGTAACGGTCAAGACCTGGAATGGGTTGCCAATCAGTATGGGTGTGATATTGGAGATTTAGGGGATAGTAATAGTGCAGTCAGTGGTATTTTCTGTCCTCTTAATATTCAGATTCCTGTAGGTATTCGGGTTGAGCCAACCAACAGCTTAAATGCGATCGCAAGTAAGCTCAACAAAGATTACGGCACTCAAAGTGCCAAAGTTGAGGAAATTGTCACTAAATATGCAAAAACGGCGGATTTATTAGCGGTCGGTGGGATTATTTCTTACACTGATACCGCTAATCATTTCGTAAGCTATACCGTTCAAGATGGGGATACCTTCGAGTCAATTGCGATCGCACAACTCGCCCTAGAGGAAGACCACCTGATCGAAACCCTCCTACAAACCATTGCTCAAGGGTTAGATACGACCGAAACTTTAACCAATGGTGTCCTGATCAACGGTCTAGAAGCACCCCACGTCAACAATTACGTTACCCTAAACGCCACCCTCGAAGAAATTGCCTATGGGGTATTGCAGCTGGAAAATGCTGACCTGGATCGGGAGTTTGACCAGATCCTGACCGACCGGATCAATGAGATTATTGCAGAGAATGAATCGACGGTATTGCTGGCAGGGGTTACGGTTTCAGCCTTGGATAGCACAACCCAGGATGGCGAAACTTTGGGCACTCTTCGAGACCGTCTGTTAGCAGAATCCCAGGATGTGGTTGAGGCCATTCGTAATCTGGAAATTTTCCCCACGGACACAACATTAACGGTCACGGTGACCAAGAAAGATGAAGCTTCACCAACTCCGTTTAATGTAGACATCAAGGTGATCACTGACAAGACCTGGAGTGCGATCGCTACGGCATTCCCCAATACGTCTAGGATAGAAACTACTGAAACGGTCATTACTGCCAATGCCCAACGCCAGGATTTACTGGTGGCAGGTTCCACAATAACAATCCCCGAGATTAGCCTTGATTACACCATCCAGGATCAGGATAGTCTATATCACATTGCCCTTAACCAGTTTGTCGCCACTACTGATGCTCGCGCTATCGATGTGCTGAAATCGGGCATTGTTGCTGAAGTGGGTGCCCTGGAGTATACCATTGCTGAGGCAATTCTGCCCGAACGGAACACCCTTGCTTACCTAACTCAGCAGCTTCATCTACAAACCAACCTTCATCGCACGGTGTTGGAAACGGTACAAGCGGTGGGCAATATCAGTGATATTCTGACTGAGTCTGCGATCGCTAGTCAATTAGCTGTGGTTGCTGGTGCTGTCAGCGATATGACTGGGTTATTTGGTACGGAGGATGTAATCCTGGCTGACGTGCTGTTTAACTACACTGTCACCAGTGGGGATAGCTTTGACCAAATGATTGCTATTGCTGCTGCCCATGATGGTCAAATTATTACCGATCAAACCACAGCAGGGGATATTGCTCTTCAAACTCCCACTTTAGCGTTACAGTCCGGGGCAACCCTCTACATTCCGGATCGCTTTACCCTAGATACCTCTTCTGCACAGAACGCTGACTCTCTAGCAGTGCTAGAATCCACAGCTCAAACCACATCCCTGAGTACCTTAACCAGTACCATGGGAACGGAAATTACCCCAGCAGCAGTAGCGATCGCTAACCAAACCCTGGCAGGACTCTTGAGTGGTAATGCTGCTATCGATGTCCGTCCGGTTTTGGCATCCCTGACTAAGATTAGTTACAACAGCGACGATACGGTAAATAGCGACTTAGAACGGTTAGCGGCTTTCATTGATAGTCAAACTATCCAGACCGGAACCGATGAAACCTTCTACACCCTCACCTCTCGATGGGCGCTAACCCTGGTTAATTTCAAAAATACTATTGATGCCGAAGCCAGTCAAGCCCAGCAAAGCATTGGGGCGGTGAATGCTATTTATGAGCAACTGGACAACTTAGAAGGGGCAAATCGCATTGCGTTACGGGCCTTACTTGATCCCAATGATAGTGAATCTTCCTTGAGTATCTTGAAAGCAACACTGCTGGATGCTGAAGGAAACCTTAAATCCCAATTCGAGCCATCAACGGTTTATACTCAACCTGAAACCTTGGATGTGCCGGATGCGATCGCTGACATTGAAGAGAACCGTAATAATGATCAGCTATTGAGCGAAACCTTACAGACATCATTGGAGATTATTCATCGCATGTATGACCTCAGTTGTCTGAAAACAGCGGTGGATCTGTTAGAAAAGCGTTCGCAACGCCCCCTGACTGTAGCAGAAGTAGGACAAGCGCTCCAAAATGAATCGGGTCTAATTGAGCCCTTACAGAATTGGATTGTTCCCCCAGCAGTAGCTAGCACAACGGTTGATCTCACTATCCGGGATAACAATAATAGTCTTCTGTATCCCACGGAGTTACTATTCTCGGTCACCGTACAGCTGGAAATGCGACGCAACAACGATTTGATGCATCCAGGCTTTGTGCCTGAAGCTGAGGTAGTATCAGCCTATTTTGCCCCCAAAACCGTTGTGCTGACAAGCTCCTCAGATGATCAAAATGCTGAGTTTAGTGAACGCCTGGCCTCCCTTGACCCCTTTGCGAAGGCATTTGAGCAAGCACTACCTAACTTAAAGCTAGCAGTGGGGAGGAATGCTGGGAATATTGATAATGCTAATCCTCAAAACAGTGATACCCTGTGGGCAGTTCATCTGGGGGATACCGGGATTAGTTACGATATCAAAGAGGATTTCCCCTACTTCTTTTCTGCTGCGCCTTTGAGCAATACCTTAATCTCAGGGGAAGTAAACCTTTACAGCTACACCCAACAGAATGGACTTGACCAAACCTCAACAGAAACCGTGCGAGTGGATGCGGTAGACCTGAATGGTTTAGCCCGTAAGTATTTACGTGCTATTGAAGATATCCTGAAACCGGAAACAGCTATCCCTGCAGTGAATGATACCACCTTAAAGGGTGAGCTTGGGCGGATTTTAGATGTCAAAGCAAGTTTGGCAGATTCGATTAGTAAAAATGTGACCCATGTATTGGATACTTCTTTGGATACAAATTCCTCAGAGTATACTACTCGCCAAACCTTAGCAGTGGCAGCACTCCAAAAGGAATTGCTAACAAATTTAGCAGATGCTTACGACATTGAAACCATTGTTCAATATAACGTGGATGTAGCGATCGCTGATGGCTATCAATGGTCTGGTCAAGATATTCCTCGTTTATCTGGGCAACCAGTCATGAGCGGGGCTTATTACACCAATCTTGAAAGTACACCCAACTCCACTAGTTCTGACGCAGAAAAGCAAGCTCTGCTTCAATCGATAGATTTCACCTTATCTCCAGCTAAAATTTCCCTGAGCGATGCCAACAATGGTAAGTCTACGCTGACCTTTTTCTTCAATACCCAAACGCCTCAGCGTTACGAAGATATTGCGGTTAATCTGAACTATCAGGTTAATGAGTTGGAATATAATATTAATACTACCAATTCCACCTCCTCTTGGCTCAATTTTATTCAACCTCTCAACGATGAGCCTAATCAAATTGGAGATGTTCAAATTCCGATTCCTTTGCGAGATTTTCCCCTTCCTCCTTCTCTGATTTCCCATACAGCAATTCCTGACCCCGACAGTTTTGCTGGTGATATTCTCAGTGCTGAGGATATTCGAGACTGGAATTATGTTTTCCTCTATGAACATCCCGATGTGGCTCAAGATACCATTGAATGCCGGATTGAATACAATGGTTCCTCTAAATTAACGATTAATGATGTCTCTTTGAAGGAACCCGAAGAAAATCAAGACGAAACATTTGCAGTTTTCACTGTTACCTTATCTCCTCCCTCTGAAAAGACTGTTACTGTTAATTATCAAACCCAGGATGTCACTGCGAAAGCACCAGAAGATTACACGGCAACTCAAGGAACTCTACAATTTGATCCAGGTGAAACCAGCAAAGAAATTCAGGTGGAAGTCAAGAGCGATGATGTTGTTGAAAATAATGAAACCTTTACTATTGTCCTGAGTAATGCAGTTAATGCAGAGATTGCGGACCCAGTGGGTGTTGGCACAATTATTGATACGACTAATACTATTGATCCACTGTTAGATACCCTGGTGCGGTTTAACAATCTATATCCAACCCTAGCCAGTGATCTCAAAGCTTTGGAAACAGGGTTAACCGATGACAACCAGACTACGGTTACCTCTGCCCTCAGTGCCTTTGCGACTCTAGCAGAAGACGTGGCTAGGTCATGGCAAATTTGGCAACCGATTGCGATCGCACAGGCATCTCGCCAGACAGTTCACTACAATATTGATGAAAACCTATCCGCTGACCAAGAAACCAAAACGGTTATCATCACTCCCACTAACAATCTTCCCGTTGCTGATCAACAAGTCTTAGACATTGAGTTACCAGGGTATGAGTTAAATGAGACCAGGCAAAACGATGTAACCACTAACTCCCCCACAGTACCTTATACGACAATTGAGTATGATTTCACCAAATTGCTTGATGCAACTGGGGTAGAAACCTTTGGGGAGTCGGCATTACCGGATCGTAAGGTGACTGTGACTAATTTGGATGTGTTGGACTATCAAAATGCCTGGGGTGCTATCCGTCTCGCCCGCAATAAAAATTTGATTGATGGCAGGGAAACTAATGCTGCTTTCATCTTCCAGACTCCTGAAGTCCGGTTTAAGAATCGGATTACTCCTCTAATTGTTAATGATAAGCGTTGGGATATTGCAGACCTGGGCGATTCCAGAAGTAAAACCTTGACACAGCATCTGGAAGAGTTATTCAAGGTCTTGCTGCCAGCTATCATTAACCGTCCTTATGATATTCGGATTAGCTGTCAGTATGCCTTTGCTTTAGCTAGCAACACTAATGATGAGGAACTGTTAGCTTCCTTACCTGTTCTACTAACTCCTCGATTTACGGTTCAAAAGTCTGGGGATTCCACCGATATGTTAGCAGTGACTCAACAACTGCGAACAAATATTGTCCGGGAAATTGACAATTGGCAGACTCAGAAAAACCCCAATCAAACCAGGGGACGATATCTGTTTAGTTTTAGTCTCTTTTCCAACCCAGAAAATGTGAGTAGTACGGAGAATCCTAACTTGCCTCTGTTAACGGTGGAAAACTTGAATCTTTTGCTTACAGATATTATTGAGGGATAGTAAGTTATCAGCGGTCAGCGGTCAGCGGTCAGCGGTCAGCAATCAGCTTAAAATAAACCTCGTTCGTTGCACAGACTTTGGCCTTTGGCCACGCTGTGCGAACGACCCTGGGACTTAACTCAGTATTATTCGCATGCTTTGTTTTATTCAATAACTGATAGCTGACGGCTGATAGCTGAACGCGCACGCGTGCGCGTAGCGCATATGCTTACGAATAGTTATAGCAATTCTCAGGAGGAGTGAGGGACATTGCTTATGCTTTTAAGCCAAGAGGAATCCCGCGTAACACCCCAGGGCTGTTTCATTGTCGGATAGAGCTGTTGACTAAAATGGTGATCGCTGTGATGTCAAATGCCAGCGGTCACTCGATTACGTCAATAAATCGTGTTTGCCCGATGTAACTAATACTCCTTGAATCATAACGTGCTCGGAGGTGGGCGTGAATGCGATTGGCCGTAGGCCACGCTACGCGATCGCGTTCGCCTTTGGCGTGGCCTACGGCCAAGCTTAGCCCGAAGGGCTAATCGCGGAAATTAGATTGGCAGGTTTGGGATTTTCTCCGCCAAGTATGGATAGGGTGAGGTGGGGTTCAGAATGGAGTGCGATCACTATCCTTCCATCCTTCAATGGTTGCCACTATAATATAGTTATTTTATCATTAACTCTAACGTTATTTTTGGTTTGGGGTATCAATATGGTTGCTTTAAAAGTGTTCTCAGTGGCTACAGTTGCCGTCGTTTTGAGCAGTTGCTTAATACCTGAAAAAGCCTTGGCTAGTCGTCTTGATTTCACAGCTGAAGCGATTGGCAGTTCAACTCCTTCAATAATCCTAAATCCCAGTATTGGTCAAACCCTACAAAACGGCGATTTTACGATAGAAAGGAATGGGGATAACATCCTTGGTAATGGGATTGATGAACAGACAAGTTGGAGCTTTGATTTTTCTGACTTGGCTACATCAATCAATAACTTATCCCAAGCGAACCTAATTTTAGACCTGACACCAAACAACGTCCTGATCACTGATGATACATTTGGGATCATAGGATTAGATCCTATTATTATTGCTCCGCCCCGCAATTTACCAATAGGAACCAAGCAATCGCTATCTTTAAAATTACTGGAGTTTTACAAGTCAGAAGAAATCGAGAAGGTATTTAATGCTAATAGTGGCAAAATTTCGGTATCTTACAGAGATGATGCCATTGTATCTCGTGCTGAGCTGTCATTGTCTACAAGTGAAAGAGTTCCCGAGCCTACTTCTATTCTAGGGATTTTAGCTTTGGGAGCTTTAGGAATTAGTTCCTTATTGAAGCACAAGCTCAAGCAGCAGAAACAAGCAAAGCAGTAATATCAATATAAAAATCCCGCCAGAGAGACGGGAGAATTGAGTGGAGTATTGTGGGGTGTTATCGGGGTTGGTACGGGTCTATGCCATTTTCCCGAAGGAGGCGGTGTAAATACTCGTTCTCTGTCCTTAACTGATCAGGTTCAGCCATACCCTCACAGAGATCCGTTAGCTGTTGCTTCAGTTCCTGGTTAAGGTACCGCCAGCACTCGTCGTTGTTCCGTAGATCGATAACTTCCCCTTCTAACCGCTTCACTTGCTCTTGGAGAAAGCTATCCCTGAAGTTTTTGTCACTCTCGAAGCCAAAACCGTCCCGGTAGCGCTCAACCAGTCCCATACTCATCAATCCTTTGCCTATCTTTATGGCTGTCTTCTGGCCAGGGATAAGGTTTTCGTTCCGCTTGTCGATCTTCAGAATGCTTAATTCCCAAATCAAATCTGCGATTGTCTCGACCAAGACTACATTTACCTTGTCTGGGTGGATTTCTGACTTCCATTGGTCGAATTGGAAACCCTTGCCTAATAAGCGTTTGAGTGTCCTTGAAGCCTGAGATTGGTCGAATTGGAAAAGCTTAGCTAATTGGGAAGCACCAGACCCAAATTTGTCTAGTTGGGGGTGCCACAGCCCTTCAATCTTGTATCCGTGTCCTAGGTTGATGGGAGCTACTTGTGCGAAATTTGGATTTTTTGTCATGATCAATCTCGAATGGTTTTACATTTACTTAGCGATCGCACTTCCGGGATAAGTTGGTGCGATCGCTTTTTAGATTTGTCGTTGTCTGTCATCAGTATATCCTCCGACGACAGGAAAATCAATGATCACTGCGAGGGAGTAATGTATAGTGGTAGACCCTTCTTCTGATCAGCCTTTCGATTTCTGGGAAGGGCAGTTTGTATAGTGCTCGGGCTTTGCCTTCCTTGGCTAGGTCTAGGTCTTTCTTGAGGCATAGAGCAAAGGCGCGGGTGCTACTACAGGAATCGGCCTCTTTTTTCCTGAGCTTATTAGACATGACTACTATAAAGCAAAAATCTTTTTTTACACATGCGTTTGGCATAGTTTTATCTACAGTCTATCCAATTGGTGTCCAAGCTCGACTATTAACAGAAACACCATTTAACCTATCTCCTCAAATAGGCGATTATCAAGCATTGAAACAAGTAGGGGTAGCGACCAAGGAGACTGCATTTTTAGGACAATACCTCAATAGTCGCGGAGGACGAGGCAAGATCGAGCTTCGCTTTAAGATGAATGGAGCCAATGTGACAGCTAGTGTAATAACCAAACGCGGCGATCAGACAATAGACCAAGCTAATTTGAGAGTCACTTCCATTGGCACTAATGCCTACAAAATGTCGGGAATTTTGAACGATAATGCAAATGGAGGTACTTGGAATGCAGAAGCAGTTTGTAATTTAAAACAGAACTTATAAAAAAACTATAAATATCTCGATTGTAACTATAGTACCTCTCCAAGAACAGTCAATTATAATGGCACAGTAACTGGATAAATAACCGCTATCAGGCATATTCATGATTGCAGAACCGTACCCAACATCATTCCTGGCTCTCCTACATTCGGCTCTTCAATGGGACTTCTATGCGGATATTATCCTTATTAGGGGCTGAGTTTAACCGTTTTGCCCAAACTACCCACTATCAAAACATCCTAATTTATCCCACTGGCTGAGAATAATAAACTAGGTGTCGAAGCTCTCTACCGGCACCACAACAGAATATTGTCAAATAGTATTATATGCATTATATTTTGAATAAAATAATGTGGGTCTTGAAACTAAAAACTTCTAAGTCTCAGGGCTTAATAGTACAAATGTTATTATAAAACTGACCTGCTCCCAAGCAGTTTGACCAGTACTTGCTCAAAATCATAAATCCCCAACCACTACCTAGTAATGGTTGAGGATTTTTTCATGTTAAGCTATTGGTAGTTAACAAGTAGGAATACCAAAATCGGAGTATTTACTTATCATTATTGATCTCTTTAACCAATTTAGTAATCGCTTCGATTACTGTTTTCGTGAAAAAGGCTAAAGCAATAACTAAAGCAATCGCAGTTCCACCTCGTACAAGGGAACTGGAAAAACAGAACTTGAAGATATATCTGGGTTTAACACAGCAGTTGAAGTGCCTAAAAGCTGATTAGCTTCAAGGTTGTTGGAATCAAAATTCTGAGATGGTAACATGAGAAATCAAAAGTAGTTAAATTTAGGGAGAAAGTCATACATGCAGAATATTCTGTAATTTGACTTAATCCCTTTCGTTTTTATCAGTATAGTCAACCATTAGTAGCCATTCGCTCTAGCTATTAGCACAGTCTTAAGTAAAAATACTCAATATCAGCCCATATCCACATAAGAACTAAACTACCTCTATCCCTTTTCCCATAAGCCTTTAAGCTATCGTGGACGCAAATGAACTTCCACTTTTCACGAACGTATTTTCACTTTCAATCTTTTGTTTTTTTTGATAGGTGGAAAAAGATAACGGAAAACAACTTTAATGCCTTAAATAGGCGTTATTGGTATTACGAATTGCCCATAATTACACCAAGAATTAGACCTAGTTCTTCTTACCGACAGAAGCTCAAGGAAACAAAGTTGAATTACTATTAACGAGACTACGAACTAAGGTAATTAAGTTATCTTGGTCTTGGGGCTATTTTCAGTCCCTAGCCCCAAGGAGTTAAGTTGAATTACTATTTCCTTTAATCCCTATAGGAGAGCCAAGTTGACTTTAGGTGAAGTATCAGGCTTGCCCTCGCGACACTAACACTAGGCGTATAGTTATATTCAAAAGACACTGCATTTTTAAAAGTGGCCACTTTTTGATGGCTGAAACCCGCATTATTACGTGGATAAATCGCTGAAACCCTTACCCAGTAAGGGTGGAGGAGTAACCTTGGCAACTTTTTAGGGGGTGTGGCCATTTTTTGGTATATTGTCCTTTACCGGTAAAGGATTACTGAAAAAACTTACCGCCTACTTTCGTGGGTTAAATAAGTGGTTTAAATGAGTGGTTTAAGTTGTAAATATTGAAGAATAAACATGAGAAAACCAACAAAGATTTTTGTCCGTACTATAGCAGTCCTGATTGCTTGCTCGGGTCTGTTAGCAATGGTAAATGTCCCTGCTTATGGGAGATGTTTTCGGATCCAGAATGCTAATAATGGTCGGTACTTATTTGGACGGGGTGATGGTACGGTCGGGACTTTTGATAAATTTTTCTTTGATCAGATATGGAAGTTGATAAAACATGATGTAAACAACCAGAATTATTATGAAATCAAGAACGCTAATAATGGTAGAAACTTATTTGGGCAGGGTGATGGTACGGTTGGGACTTTTGATAAATTTTTCCACGATCAGTTATGGAAGTTGATAAAACATGATGTAAATAACCAGGATTATTATAAAATCAAGAACGGTAATAATGGTAGAAACTTATTTGGGCAGGGTGATGGTACGGTTGGGACTTTTGATAAATTTTTCCACGATCAGTTATGGCTTTTCATTAAAATTACTGATTTGCCAGGATGCTAGTTAGTAATCCCAGAAAAAAAAAAGAGATGTTTGTAAAGGATTATTTCACGTCTAGTAGGTTAACATACTCAACCTTATGTCCGTTGTGCTCTTGAAGAGCCCGCTTTCAGCGATCGCGGTGCGAGAGATTCAGCCTGGATGCGATCGCATCCCCATTTATTCCGGATGGTATACTTGGGGTCAGGAGAATGAAGTAAGTACTCAAGTCATGGCCTTTAGGCCACGCTACGCGAACGCCTCAACGAGTACCTGCCAACCAAATATATTGCCATTAGAGCCGAAATCTTGGATAGATTATCGGCTACTTTGCGCTGCATCAAGACAGGGAATCAGCCTCAAATAAGACTGCAAGCGCACTAGGCATTAAGGTGTAAGACATTCTTAAACTCCGAAACGTAAGTAATCGCTTACTTGCGGACTTGCGGACTTGCGGACTTGCGGACTTGCGCGTAGCACTATACTTCTACCAACTCTCTCAATAATTTGTTACAAATATTTTTTAAATATGCTATAATTTAATATTTTTATGTTATAATAAAACCGTGGACAATCAAATCCACGGGAAGAGCCAGCCTGACGTACTTGCAAGGGCGAAGGCTGGCTCTGGCTACCCCTTAAAGTAAAGGAGATAACTTCATATTATGTCGCATCATCTAAGCCTATACCCATGGGTCATGGTTCGCCTATTACCACCGATGCCACCAGTCGTTTTCGCTCGGTTCCGCAACTGTTGTGATGCCAAAGGTTATTCGCAGACCCTAAAACAGCTGGTGCCTGATGCTAAGTTTCTAATTATTTTCGATATACCCCTCTTCTGTCAAACTGGGGTCAAACCCTGATTTTTCCTAGGCTGAAATGACGCCAATTGGTTCGATTGTGCCAAAATGACAGAAGAGGGCGATCACGTGACTTCATCTTTGAGTAAATGGGTTTTAATAGCGTTTTGTAGGTGGTAGCAAATCAGTACGAGATCATTCGTTTAACTTCGGAGCAAGAGAGTCAGGCTCAAGAGGAAACAATGGGGACAAAGGAAAAATTTTGGTTTTATCATTCTCAATTGAAAAAGTGTCTGTTCAAGTATCCTCGACAAAACACAGGAGAAGACTGGTCAGAAAAAGTGGCATTTGAGTTATGCAATCTTCTAGATATACCTGCGGCGCGGTATGAGTTAGCAGAAACAGCCGATGGAAACAAAGGGGTGATTACAGTCAATTTTTTAGGAGAGGGAGAAACCCTAGTGCATGGTAATGAAGTACTTAGTGGCATTAATCCTGATTATCCCGCTTTGGTTACGCAAAAGGCTTATCAACATACAATTGAAGTGGTTATGGAGGCGATTAGAGAAAAATCTGTTAACTTCCCCCCTAGTTGGACAGTACCTGATGGTTTCACAGATGCCAGAGATTTGTTTGTTGGCTACTTGCTGCTAGATGCGTGGATTGGTAATGGTGATCGTCATCATGAAAATTGGGGGTTTGTACTTCCTAAGACCTCTCAAACAGGTATTTATCTAGCTCCCACTTACGATCACGCCTCATGCCTGGGTCGTGAACTTTCTGATACTAAACGCCAGCATAAGTCTGTAGAGTCTTACGTAAATCGGTGCCCGTCAGCATTTTATCTTAACGAAAATGAAAAAAAGCCTCTGAAAACATTTGAACTTTTTGAATACGTTAACACTCACTATCCTAAAGCTAGTCAGGAGTGGCTCAACCGTCTTGAGCAAATTTCAGAGCAACAGATAAATTCAACTTTACAGGCATTTCCAGATTGTCGTATCTCAAAAGAAGCATCTGACTTTGCTAATAAAATTTTGCTCACCAACAAAAAAAGACTGCTCTGTCTATTAAATTTATGAGTATCACTTCCCTAAAAACTTTATTTTTAGCTTGGCAAGATTATCAAAGTCGATCGTGGAACCCGGTGGGTCGATTAACATTTGATGAAAAAATTTACACGTTTGTTTATATAGAAGGTGCAAAGGAAGCGCAAGAAAAATTTGGGTTTGAGCCTCTAATGTCTTTTCCAGAGTGGAATAAAACCTATTGTTCGGCGGAGTTGTTTGCGTTTTTTGCCAACCGAGTTATGTCACCCTCGCGTCCAGATTACCGAAAGCATCTAGACCGGCTCAACTTATCAGCCCAGAGTTTTGATTTGATGGAATTTTTAGGAAGGAGCGAAGGAAATCGACAAACAGATAATTTTAAAGTTTTTCCTTATCCAGACCTCGACAGTGACGGGAAATACCACCTTTGTTTTCTAGTACATGGTTTGCGTCACTTACCAAAGTGTTCTATGGATCGCATAGATCAGCTACAAGTTAGTGATACTTTGTGGCTATGTCACGAGCTTCATAATCCTTATGACAATAAGGCTTTAGCGTTAACCACAGAAGATCATTATCACCTAGGGTATTGTCCCCGCTACTTGTCACACGATGTATTTGACCTTTTAAGGCGTGATCCAGGTTTAGTAGAAGTGAAAGTAGCAAAGGTAAATTTACCTCCTTCTCCACTCAAGTCTCGGTTATTGTGTGAGATGACTTATTCAGGTTTTGAGGGATATGAACCGTATGCTCACAAGACCTATCAGCCGTTAACTAAGGAAAAAGAAAAGTCGAAAAACTTGGTTTGCCCGATGTAAGTAATACTCCTTGAATCATAACCTACTCGGAGGTGGGCGTGAATGCGATTGGCCGTAGGCCACGCGGGGCGCGTTCGCATTCAGGTACTATAGCGTTTATAGGATTTATGAGGTACGCTTCTCAACCTCAAAATCCCCCTTGATAAGGGGGATTTAGGGGGATCTTTTTGTACCTCATGGCATAGAGAATTGCTATATATAGCTACGGCGGTTTGCATAACTATCAGCTACACAGGATTGTTTTCCCTATTCCCTATTCCCTATTCCCTATTCCCTATTCCCTATTCCCTATTACCTATTCCCTATTACCTATTCCCTATTACCTGCTCAAGGAAAGTAGTTAAGAGCCGATTTACGAGGGAACCTGTAAGTCTAAAGCCCCGTCTTTTAAAACCGGGGATCAAGACTCATAGCGGCTTGACCCGCTGTGATAAAAATATTTCTAGAGAATCGGGAATCTTACTAATGGCGTTGTAGTAAAAGGTATAGGAGAGTTCAGATCGAAACTGATGATTATCTTAGAGTTCAAGGTCGTTAAAAAGTCTCTATCAACTAGAACCCATACCTGTAAGTGTGGATCCTAGGTATATCGAACTCAGGTAAGTTGAGTTTGTGGCACAATTATTGATCAATTTTTCTCTAAAACTAAAAAAATGTCTCATACCACCATGTCTAACAAAAATATAAAGATAATTTTCACTTTTGGTATAGCTGTTGCGTCTTCTGTGCTTGCTTTTGCCAGTACTACTAACGTTGCCCAAGGACAAACAAATTATCGCCTCAAAACCATGTTTACGGGCAGTGATAAATGTTTAGATATCATTAATGATGCTAACGACAATAAACCGATTATGGCTGACTGTGGTAATTATTCAGGACAATATTGGCAAATAGTAGCAACAAACAAGTCTGGATATTATCGCCTCAAAACCCTATTTACGGGCAGTGATAAATGTTTAGATATCATTAATGATTCTAACGACAATAAACCGATTATGGCTAACTGTGGTAATTATTCAGGACAATTTTGGAAAATAGAAGCAACAAACAAGTCTGGATATTATCGCCTCAAAACCATGTTTACGGGCAGTGATAAATGTTTAGATATCATTAATGATTCCCAAGACAATAAACCGATTATGGCTAATTGTGGTAATTATTCAGGACAGTTTTGGCAAATACCTAATTTTTAACTAACTGCTTGAACTAGAAATTACCCTTTCGGGCAGGGTTGTTTAATTGTCGGGTAGAGCCGTTGACAACAATGGTGACCGCTGTGATGTCAAATGCCAGCGGTCACTTTATTACGTCGATAAACAGAGCTTGACCGATGTAAGTAATACTCTTTAAATCATAACCGGCTCGAAAGTCCTGAATGGGATTTGCTATGTCAAGTATGGATTACAAATGAATGATTACGATGAAGCCACAACAATAACCCTTCTTGATCAGCACATTCCTAGAAGGAGTTTTGTGATGGGGAGAAATTCCTTGTTAAAAATTCCTGTTCCTTAGATATTTGTGAACCGCAATCGTAGTATGATTATATCGATTTGGGAAATCAGCCTGATTTTAAATTTGCCAAAGACATCACCCTAAAGTTAGGAATAGATAATTTAGAATTCAATGCTAAAACGAGCACTTAGTCTGAGATTTCTAATCGAGTGGACGATACCAACAACCACGGGTCTGATAATTACTGTTGCGTTATGGTTATCGCTAACTGAAAATAATTTTTATGTGTATTTGTTCATGCTTATACCGTTTTGGCCAGCGATCGCACAATGGGTTGTTCTGCGACGTTACATTTCCGACGCTTGGTCATGGGTTGTGCGGACTGTGTTAGGAGCCTACGTTGCCATACCAACCATGGCTTTTTTCTATTCTTGGTATCTAAGATATCAATCTATATTTGTACAAAATCCAACTATCCGATTACCCATGACCTGGACAGCATCTATCCTTACGACCCTAATTGGTTGCGTAGTGATATCTTGGTTCCAATCGGTAGCTCTTTCTAAGCATACGACTCGGGCAGGTTGGTGGATTGTTCTTAACAGCTTAGTTTGGACTGCATTCTCTAGTTGGATAATTGAGATTGGTGCTCATGATTTTATGAACGATACTAGGAACTACAATGATCCAAGAGCCTACGACTACAATATAACTGGAGAGATGGCAGTAAAACTCATAATTTTAATTATTCCCATCGCCAGCTTTATCCAAGGTCGTATACTTGCATGGTTATTCAACTCCCCTAAGGAGTTAAGGTGATGATATTTGATTTTCTATCAGTTATAAAAGATAAATAAAAGTCATCTTATTTCTGTTAATAGGTCTTATCGGGACTTGAATATTTTCGGTATAGCACTACGCATTCTTCGTGTTTGACATTGATACAAGCTCAAACGCTAATGCACGTAAACTTTTGCCTCTTGCCTCTTGCCAATGCCATTGGGCGTAGCGCTATAAGACTGTACTTCTACCGACTCTCTCAATAATTTTTTACAAAATTTCTCAAAATATGCTATAATGTTAAAATTTTTGTGCTAAAATAAAACCGTGGACAAAAAAATCCACGGGAAGAGCCAGCCTAAGAGTTTTCCTAGGCCACAGGCTGGCTCTGGCTACCCCTTAAAGTAAAGGAGATAACTTCATATTATGTCGCATCGTCTAAGCCTATACCCATGGGTCATGGTTCGCCTATTACCACCGATGCCACCAGTCGTTTTCGCTCGGTTCCGCTACTATTGTGATGCCAAAGGTTATTCCCAGACCCTGAAACAGCTGCTGCCTGATGCTAAGTTTCTAAT
>NZ_JAAHHU010000780.1:0-2229 GCF_010672095.1 Moorena sp. SIO3I6
TCATTGGGCAAATGAAATAGGATTACATCCGGATTGATTCGGAAAGTGAGAGACATGACATAGTGTTTAGTGAAATAGCCGTGGATATTATTTCTACGGCTATTTTTTTTTGCTTTTAATTTAATCCAATCGGCAAGCTAAGGATTATCAAGGGAGCATGTTACCTTTGTAATTATGTACATAGATCCCCCCTAACCCCCCTTAAACAAGGGGGGAATTAGATTCAAAAGTCCCCCTTATTAAGGGAAACCAAAGGGGTTACTGAATCAGGGATTAACAAAACTGACCTGCTCCCCATCTCATTTTTGCAGACCTGGGGTGCATCTCACTTTTGGAATTAGGCAAAAATTCTAATAAAATCTCCAGACTTGCCGCGCCCCCGCCCCGCGCCCCACACTGCCCACACTTCCCGTCTTTTTTACAAATATGAGATGCACCCGCAGACCTGGTGGTGCGTTACGGGACCTTCGGGTCGCACCTGAGGTACACAGGATTTTTTCACTCTTGCCTCTTGCCTCTTGCCTCTTGCCTCTTGGCTACTCCCTGCTCCCTGCTCCCTGCTCCCTTTTGATATCAATCCTATATTTACAACTTACATAAAAATGCTAGATAACCTTGACTAAAGAATCAGCGATATGGTGACTTAGTTCTACAGGTACAGCATTACCTATCTGCCTCATTGCTTCTGTCCATGAGCCGAAAATTTTATAATTATCTGGGAAAGTCTGGATGCGCTTAGCTTCATAAGTGGTGTAATAGCGGACTCGACCATCATGATAACGAATCATATTTTCTCCTCCAGGTACACCATGATCTCCTGCCTTTAAAGCTTTGGAAGGCATATCAATGTAACTGCCAGTATGTCCAGGATAAATTCTTGCTCCCTTTCTTAAGACATGCTCAAGGTCAAAACTACCTAATGAATCAGGTTCTGGCAGTTTTCCAATTTGGTCTCTAACTGTTTTCCAGGGTTTTAAAGATGGCGTGAATAGAGTGAGTTGTTGCTTTAGCAGATTAACTCGTTGCTGAGTTCGTTTATCTAGATTTTCAGTGGTTGAAGGCTTGATTCCATGCCTCTCCCAATAATCATAACTAACGAATTGTGACCAAAGTAAGCCATCAAGAGAATGAGTTTTTTTCGGAAAAGACCATTGGATAGTTAAATCTTCTCTGATGCCAACAATGAACACCCGTTCCCGGCGTTGAGGAATGCCATAATCGGCGGCATCAACTAATCGAAAAACCACCTTGTATTTAATGCCGTCATACTTACCTGAGGTATGGATTTGTTCCAGTCTTCTCAGATGATCATCCCAGTCTTCCCAATCCTTCCGGTCAACATCAGGATAAATCAATCTTAAAATAAGGTAGTCAAAATATCTGGCAAAGTATTTTCTCAGAAGACCTTTGACATTTTCAAAGATAAAAACTTTAGGAATACAAGTAGTTATTGCCTTACAAACATAGGGAAACATATCTCGTTGATCCCTATCCCCCTTATGCTTACCCCCCATGGAAAATGGCTGACAGGGAGGTCCACCTGCAATCATGTCTACATAACCAAACTGATTAAAATCGAATTTACGAATATCTATATTGTGAACAAGCTTGTCACCGTAGTGATGGGACAAGGTTTGACAGGCATTTTTATTCCAGTCAATAAAAGCTTTATGTTGGACTCCAGATAGCCGAATACCTGTGGCTAGACCCCCCGCGCCAGCAAATAGCTCTAAGCACGAAATTTTAGACATTGAAATTCTTTTATAAAAAAATAGTGCGAGATGCTATAGTCTGTAAAAAAATGAGATAACTGACCCAAAGTTTTGTTAAAAACCTCCTTTATAATCTAGGCTATAAGTATGACTATAAAAGCGCATCTCCAACCCCATTGCACAAGCTTTAAACTTAAGGAGAACTACCTTGACAGAACTAAGCCAGTCATATTGCCGATGGGATTTGCTGTGGTTAATCTGACAATCATCGACAATTAAGCAAGCATCACTAGCAGTGGGAATCAACTACGATTCTACGATTACACTAAAACTCTGGTCAAAATTTATAACCAAAAAGGAAAAAAAGTGATCACTCACGGACACCCCTTGCCAAAAGCTCGTCCCTCTCATGCCTTACTCCAGAAAGAAAAAATTGACAAATTACGGACTCAGTTAAAAACTACACCAGAAGAGAAATAAGTATCGTTTTGTATTTGACAATAAAAAATTAACAATT
>NZ_JAAHHU010000781.1:0-2217 GCF_010672095.1 Moorena sp. SIO3I6
CTGAGTCGGTCGGTTTCCATTATTGAGGACCAAAGAAGATCACTCTTGGACTGGTATGCCAGAGCTGGTCGAGATTTACCTTGGCGACGAAGTTGGGAACCCTATAGCATCTGGGTGTCTGAAATTATGTTACAGCAGACCCAGGTCAAAACGGTCATTCCCTACTATCACCGCTGGATGGAGCAATTTCCCACCCTCGAACATCTGGCATCTGCTGAATTACAGGAAGTCCTCAAAGCTTGGGAGGGTCTGGGATATTACTCCCGTGCTCGCAACTTGCACGCCTGCGCTAAACTAATTATGCAGTCTCATGGTGGTGTTTTTCCCCAAGAGCTGAGCCAGGTTTTAGCCTTATCAGGAATTGGTAAAACAACAGCAGGTGGTATTCTAAGTGCTGCCTTCAATCAGCCAGTGGCTATTCTCGATGGTAATGTTAAACGAGTACTAGCACGATTGGTAGCATTGCCGATACCACCTGCCAAAGCCACTCAACAATTATGGAAGCTATCAGAAGCCTTACTGGATCATCAACATCCTCGAGAGTTTAACCAAGGAATAATGGATTTGGGAGCAACTATCTGTACTCGGAAAACTCCCAATTGCCCTGATTGTCCCTGGAAATCTTACTGTCAGGCTTACAATCATGGGATTCAATCTGAAATACCTATGCGTGAACCATCTTCTCCCCTACCCACAAAAAATATCGGTGTCGCTGTAATCTGGAACGACCAGGGACAAATTCTAATCGACCGCCGACCTGCAAAAGGCTTATTGGGTGGTCTTTGGGAGTTTCCTGGCGGCAAAATTGAGCTTGGTGAAACTGTTCCGGAATGTATTAAACGGGAAATTCAGGAAGAATTGGGCATTGAGATTGAGGTTGGGGAACACCTGATCACAATCAATCACGCCTACAGCCACTTTCGTGTTGTTCTAAGTGTACACCACTGTCGCCATCTCAGTGGTGTTCCGCAACCTATTGAATGTGATGAGATTCGCTGGGTCACCTTAGATGAAGTAGATCAGTTTCCCTTCCCCAAAGCCAATACTGAGATTATTGCGGCTTTGCGCTCTCAAGAGGGGAGAAACTATGAAGTATGAAGTGTCACTGCGAGTTGTGGGTAAAGTGTAAGCTAAGGTTTCTCGCATTTAACTTTTGGAACTCTGAGACTGAATCCCTGATAGTAGCTTAGCTCGCTTCTCATAATTATTAGATGCAGTAAAGCGCGATTACCTGATCGATTCAACTGATAAAGCGCTTTAAACCTTAAAGCTTGTACCTTCAACCCCATTTCCTATCGATAAATCGGTAAGGTGAAGTGAAAACAGCTGCCACCCTTGATAGGTGAATCAACCCAAATGCGACCATAGTGGGCACGGATAATCTTTTGACATAGGGCTAAGCCCAACCCATAGCCTTCTATAGCTTCGTCTCGCTTAAGGCGGAAGTGGTTTTCAAAAATGCGATCGCGATTTTCTTGTGGTATACCAGGACCATCATCGCAAACGCTGACTTGAACTTTCTGGGTAGTACGGTGGATGCTAGACACAGCAATTTTCCCCCCTTTGGGAGTATACTTAATGGCATTATCCAGCAGGTTAATTAGCACCTGACGCACCAATTCTTCATCGCCGTAGACAGGAGGCAAGTCTTGTGGGATGTCGGTTTGCAGAACCTGAGCCTTGAGCTGAAACTGTTCGTGCATCTGAACTAGAACGTCTTGGCAAAGTCTGCCCAAATTCAGTTTATGAGGTCGGATGTTGAATTCAGCATTACTTCCCTTCCTAGCTTGCAGCAGATCCACCACCATCCGGTTGATAGTGCGCAATTGATTACGAGCTTGCTCAAACAGCCGTTCCTTTAGCTGTGGCGTCAGCCCAGGTTTTCTACCATTCTGGGCTACTGGTTGCTCTAGCTGTAGGGTTTCCAAGGCAATGGATACTGCTGTCAAAGGACTACGCAAGTCGTGAGCTAACATGGATATGACTTGGTCTTTAAATTGCAGCTGCTCAAGCAATTCTTCTCTATCTTTCTTCAGGCGAAAGACTTCGTCGGATAGTCGAATCAGTTCCAAGGCACAAGCTAGGGAACCAGCTGTATCTGGTAATGCGTCAGCCGAGGAGTTAGATGAGCGAACAGTTGGTTGTAAAGGCAATCCTTGGGTAAGTTGGGTTTGGTTTTCTTCTAGAGAGCGTTGCCAGCGGGGCCACCAGCTCTTA
>NZ_JAAHHU010000782.1:0-2217 GCF_010672095.1 Moorena sp. SIO3I6
CGATGAGAGGTTGATTGTGATAGACAAGAGCATTGAGGAAGCTAATCAGAATCGGCTTACTTTCCTGGGAGGCAAAGATTTTTTTAAAGGCAAAGTCGGTTTTGGGGCTGATGAATTTCATGGCTGAGATTGGGCTGAGGGTGCGTTTACTCAAAAAATTAGTAGACTACAACTATGATACAGCGGTTTGCAATTGCTGTTAGGTACAAATTGCTGGATTTTAGGGAACAGGGAGCAGGGAGCAGGGAGCAGGTAAGAGGGAAGAGGGAAGAGGGAAAAAAATTCTGTTGAGCTTACACTCCCCATCTCCCCACCCTTCCCACACTTCCCTTCTTTTTTACAACTATGATATCGACCCTACTCCTCCTCCTCTTCTTCCCTGACCCAACGCCAAATCAACAAGCAAAGATTCAAGACTATGATTAGGTTTGCATCAAGGAACAAAGCCAGTAACTCCACAACGAACTCTATTAATAGCCAACGTTTTCGGTTGGGATTAGTCTTCTTGGTCATGGCCATCATTGTCAATGTAAATGCTTCTGACTTCTAGCCTATTGACTCAAAAAATAGGTGTATAGTAGTTTGATATAAAAATCTTGAACGGTATTGAATGGAAAATATACCTAAATAAAAACCGAAACTTGAAATAGTAAAAAATACAATATATTAGGCGAAAATAAAAACAAATAAAAATTGGTGATTAGCTAACACAATTTCCAATCTACATGGCAGAATTTAAGTAAGCAAAAATTTAGCAAGTGGTGCGTTACGGGATGGACTTTCCCAACAATAGCTACCGATTAAATCAGGGTGAGCCTTTTGGTGGTGCGTTACGGGACGGACTTTGCCAACACTGACTACCAATAAAATCAAGGCGAGTCCGTCTTATCACGCACCCTACGCAACTGTGCTTCCCTTGCTGATTTGGTACTAGACCTAACCCAAAGTGGGATCGAAATTCACTGTATGCGGGATCTGACTCGTGGTGGTTTGGCCAGTGCTTTAAACGAAATTGCCCTTGGGGCTAATCTTGGCATCCATATTGATGAAAGTCTGATTCCAGTCAAGGAAGATTTACAAGGAGCCTGTGAAATTCTGGGGTTCGATCCGCTTTATGTGGCCAATGAAGGTCGATTTGTGGTTATTTTACCGGAGCAAGAGTCACAAAAGGGTTTGGAGATTATGCGATCGCACTCCTTGGGAAAAGATGCTGGTTTAATTGGCAAGGTAACAGACGAGAATTCCAGTCTAGTCACTATGCAGAGTAAAATTGGTGCAACCAGGGTCGTGGATCTGTTAAGCGGTCAACAATTACCACGTATCTGCTAATAGGTCAGGTTGTGGGATATCAAAACTGGGCAATTCCAGGACTTCAAGGGGTATCAAGATGGGTAGGAGTTTATAAAGATTCAATCTCTTCCCGAGAAAGTTGGGTGATTTTCATAATAGTCTCCACATCTAAACCTTGTTCCCTACAGGAACGGGCGATCGCTATTTTTTCTTCTTTTTTTCCTTGTTGAATACCTTCTTGTTTCCCTTGTTGGATACCTTTTTTCATACCTCGAATTTCTGCCTGTTCCACTTGCCATCTCGTCTCAAACTCTTGGGTACTGAGTATACTGGCTTCGTCACGCTTATTTTTTAGGTAACGCTCGTAAGCTGCTCTTTCTTGTTCTGATAAATTAGTGACTCGCAGCGCCTCCTTCGCTTCTTCTATTCCTTTGGCCGAAAATTCCGTTTTGATATCGCTGTTTTTGAGAAAATAAATCCATTCATCTAAGCTAGTTTTCGCTAATTCCTTAAAATTATTTACTTTCAGCAGGTAGTATTCTGGGAAGATATCTGCTACTTTGTTGATGTGAAATTTGAACTCCTGAGTTTTGGTCGGTTGCAGGATATCCCCAAGATTAGCCCCAACAAACTCTCCGCGATAGGAATAAATATAGTCATCCCCCATCCCCAAGTTAAAGTAGACTATATTAATTGAATATACTTTCTTAATTTCACCATACTCTTGACCTTTTCCTAAGTATTCGGTGACTAACTTAGACGCACCGTAGAGCATACGGTGGAAATAATCGTGTTGAGGGTTGTTTTGTACTTCAATCAGGACGAGCTCGCCATCAGTGGTTTCAGCGAGAATATCAACTCGGTTGGTTTTCTCATCGAGGGTCTCTTGATTAGCTTCGCTTTCGAGAAGGGTTTTGATGGTAATAT
>NZ_JAAHHU010000783.1:0-2216 GCF_010672095.1 Moorena sp. SIO3I6
GGTAAAGTTCTTTCCTGAGCCATTAATTTGTCCTATACTTGTCCCAACACTATACTGGCATTTAGCCAAACTACTTGTTTAGCCAATTTAAGCAAAGCTATTATAAAGTTTCACTCAAGCCTACAGGATTTATCTTCCAGAATTTATCTTATAGGTCAAGCCTAGAGGTAATAGTTAGGTCAAGTTGACTTGACTTAAAATCACACTACTCCTTTAGTGTTTTAGTTTAAATGAACTACCCCGTCCTGGTCGTTCGCCTTTGGCGTGGCCTACGGCCAGGACGGGGTGTCAGCAGACCCGTCCTTAGAACGTGATTTTTGACGCTTCATCTTTCCTAGTTGCCTCATCGAGCCAGTGTGCTTACTAGTCTTTGAGGTAGAGCTAGAAAATCCACGTTTATCGAGGTCAGTCCCGTACCCCGGCTGTTTTCCATTAGCTGCATTGAACATTACCATTGCGCTTGTCTTGTCTCTATCGAACTCAAAGCCGCAAGCATCACAGACATGGTATCTATTCGATAGTTCAGCCCAACTTTTGTGAACTTTCCCACATTCTGGACAACGCTGAGATGGTTTTAATTGTCTAGTCGGTAGTTGAAGGACAATTCCGCCTTTGAGTTCGATTTTGTAGGTCAGCATTTTATTAAGAGTGCCGAATCCCACATCCAAAATAGCCTTGTTTAATCCAGCTTTTTGTTTTTTCCTTTTTGACCCTTTCTTAGCTTTTAGGGTCATCCCTTTTGTATTTAGCTTTTCAGTTACGCCGATGTCATAACGACTAGATAAATCTGACGTAACTTTGTGTTGCCAATCCTTGCGCGCTAACCCAACTTTTCTTTTTAATTTGGATTCTTTTTTGTTCGCCTTCTTCCAACGCTTAGACGCTTTTATGCCTTTTTTGAAATTAGGAGCCTGTTTGCTGCGCTTTTCCTTACCAGCGGCTTTAACCTTGGATTCTAAGGTCTTCGTAAAGCGCTGGTTAGCTATCTCCTCAAACTCTCTGCCATTGAAAGCTGTAATTGCTGTTTCAGTTCCCAAGTCATAAGCTACGATTTTTTCATACGTCAAGTCAGATCCTGATCCGTATTTAGCTGTTTGGGATTCTATTTTGACAGTTATTGAAGCATACCAAGCATTAACACTAGGCTTGTAAGTAATAGTTAAGGTTGTTGGAGTTCCCCAAGATTTTGTTTGACCACGCATCTTTATAGTGATGCCAAGGTCGTTTAACGTCAAAGTGCCATTCTTCCCGTCAGTGTTAACCTTCCAACCAGCTTTACTAGGATAAGTCCATCCAGAGTATTTCCGAATTGGTTTATACTTTGGAATTTCACTCAACCCTTGGAAGAACCGATTATATGCCAAATCTACTCTTTTAAGAGTGGCCTGCAAAGAAGTACTGTATAACTCCTTGTACTCCGGCCAGCACTTCTTGAAATCAGGCAAGCAATTCTGCTGATCAAAGTATCCTATGGATTTTTTGTTAGCCTTCCATTCATAGCGACGATGCTCCGAAGGAGCCGCCAAGGGCGAACGGCTATCCCAGCGTTATAGAGTAACTGATGCAGTTTTCTCGCATAAAACATCTTTGAATTAGCTGTTTGATTGGGATAAATACGAAATGTCTGCCTAAGATTCGCCATAAATTAAATCACATCCTTTAACTCCGTGCTCTTTACCTGCTATATTATTAGTATAGTTGATGATAAATATAAATGTCAAGCACAAAAAGGAAAAATCCTCAGAAAAGAATGAGGGGAGCACCCGCTCATTATGACGAACTAAAAAGACAACACGGAATTTGGCTTACAGACAGCACTTGGAAATGGTTGCAGCTAGCAGCTAAAGACTCTGGGGTAAGCGTTGGAGAATACATAGAGAGCTGGGTCAGAAAACAGATCTCTGGTATTTGAAGGGGCTATCCATCCCCCACCTGAACGTTCGCGTAGCGTGGCCTACGGCCAGGTGGGGGAATTTCGCCCCCTCAAACTCCCCCTATCTTGTTAAAGTTGAAGGTTTGTTGAAGGTTTGTTGTTCGCGTAGCGTGGCCTTTTGGCCAAGGTTGTTCGCGTAGCGTGGCCTATTGGCCAAGGTTAAATGTTGAAGGTAAGCTTTCAGTCATCAGGAATCAGTAATCAGTTTGACCCGGTGGGTGGAACGGGCATCCTGCCCGTTACAATTTTCGGACGGGCTATCCCAACACTGGCAACCGCGACA
>NZ_JAAHHU010000784.1:0-2214 GCF_010672095.1 Moorena sp. SIO3I6
AGGGAATAGGGAATAGGGAATAGGGAATAGGGAATAGGGAATAGGGAATAGGGAATAGGGAATAGGGAGTCGGGAGTCGGGAGAATAAAATTGTTAAGTATCGCTCCAAAAGTAAAAATCACAAATTTCCCAAGTTAATTATTCCTAATTAATACCCTACAATAAAAAAAAATAAATTAGTTATATATTGCAGTATTAAACATCTAAGTTATGATAGATTAAACTAGGTAATTCCAAACATAAATAAATCATGATTTATAGTAATTTTTTTGATTTTATAGCGTTGATAGCACTTATGATGTACAGTATTTTTTGACTATATATCCTTAATAAGGGGAGATATTATTGCCTTAAAAACATCTTTATTATTGCCTTTTGCCTCTTGCCTTTTGCCTTTTGCCTTTTGCCTTTTGCCTCTTGCCTCTTGCCTCTTGCCTCTTGCCTCTTGCCTCTTGCCTCTTGCCTCTTGCCTCTTGCCTTTTGCCTTTTGCCTTAATTAGCAACGTCAGACAATAAGGCATCTGCGATCGCATCAGAAATGGGGTAACCCAAATCTCGCTCTAGCATGCCCCATTCGCCAGTGGGGTTAACTTCTAGGAAGACATACTCACCGTCTGGGGTGAGAATCATATCAATAGCGCCATAGGTTAGTCCCAACCTTGCCATCAAAGCATTCAGGCCATGGGCAACCTCACTGGGCAATTGATCAGGTTCCCAAGGACAGTCTTCTGGTTTAGCAGAGCGCCAATCCATCGTTGTTGCAGAATATCGAGAAGCATCGAGAGCTCCTACATATAGATTTCCCGCCACGAATGCTATTCGCAACTCCCGCTGTTTAGGAATTTCCTCTTGGAATACCATCGGACTATAGCGCAACATTTCTGCCTCTTGGAGGTCTTCTTCTTTGACAACGCTGGTATATAGGAAAAAAGAAGAAGCTTCCATACCGTAAGAAAGAGGAGTAAGCAACTTAGCCACCATCTTTCCTCCTACTTCTGCGAAGAAACCCCGCATCCGATCTGGATTATTCGTGACCAGAGTGCGGGGAACGAGCAGACCAACTTCATTAGCAATTCTGAGTTGACGTGGTTTGTTTTCTGCTTCTCGGATTCGTTCTAACTTATCTACCCAACGAGCATGGTTGAGATTATCTAAGAAACCATCAATGGTTGCTAATGATTCCCTAACGCAAGCGTCTTGGAATTGGGGAGCTAAATCTGGGCTGACTTGTGGATGCCAGAGTCGGCGCATCCATACCCCCTGCACGTCTTCGGTTTTAATGGAGTTTCCATTATAGTCTAACTGGTAACTAAGTCCTTCGCTAGTGATCCCGGCTGCTAGTTGCACCTTACTGGGAAATTGATCGGTATCAAAGCGAAAGGGTTTAGCTCCTCGTTTTGATAGGGCTTCGGCGACTCTATCAATAGTGAAATAATCACCACTGTGAGTGATCAAGACAATTAGATCACGAGATCGGTTCATATACCTAAATGATAACGAATAAATAACGGTTAAATAGATAACACTCAGCCCAAAGCTAATCGCTGAGGGCTGATCGCGGGTTTTAAAAGCTCAGTTGACGCAAAGGGAGAAATAGTATCGGTAATTATTTCAACTACCCCTGCCTGATCGAGTACTCTCATCGAGTACACCTGGTGTTGGCAAAGGGATTGTGTCTACAGTCCACCTCCAATCTAAGTTCCGAGATAGGCTAGCCTTTGGCAATCCCCTCAGTCTAGAGTTTTGGTTTCATCCTGGGACACATCAGGGACGGTTGAAAGTCGCCCCGTCCTCTCAAAGTCTTGCCTCAAGAGGAGCGTTCTCAGTGCGATATTCTTGGCTCCGACTAAATCAGCATGTAGTTTGTATCCACAAGCCATGCAATCAAAATCTAATCCATTATTGGGTCGATTGGCTTTACTGGTGTAACCACAACGAGGACATGACTGGGAGGTAAAATCAGCATCAACTCTAATCGCTAAAGCGCCACCCAAAACAGCTTTATAGTCAATGAAGTCATGTAACTTAGTAAACTCCCAAATCCTTTTATTTATATGGGGTTTACACAGTTTTATAGATGGTTCATGGCCTAGTTGTATTAGCTTAATTTGATCAGGATTATGGGTAATATTTTCTAGACCAATCAATGAGCCATAAATCACGACACGTTTGGCAATACAGTGATTAATATCAGCGTTAAACCGTCTCTCTCGT